>NZ_JBECOV010000011.1:0-107580 GCF_040104435.1 Tenacibaculum sp. SSH1-16 | reverse complement strand
CAGAGAGCGATTATAAGTACCTACAAAGATTAGCATATCAGTATAATGAATGGTTTTATTTTGATGGAGTAGACGTTATTTTTGGAAAGCCAGAATCACAAGGTCAAAAACCAATAGAGCTAGAATACAGTAAAGACTTAAAAGAGCTACAAATAAAAACGAAAACGTATAATCCTACTTTAGCAACTTATAGTTACGATTCATTAAATGATCAGTTTTTTGAAGGAGATTTAAAAGTAACTAACGAAGGATTAAACGATTTAGCAAATACAGCACTTAAAGCATCAGAACAAGTTTATAAAGAAGTAAAAGACTTTGGTGTAAGTGATGTGTTTTTACAAGACAAATCATCATTAGATGAGTATTTACAAAAACGATTACAAGGGTTAAGTGCAGGAGGTAATGTACTAAAAGCAAGTGGAGGAGCGAAAGGACTAAGTTTAGGGAGCGTAATTAAAGTAAGTGCAGCAAAGTATGACGAAGGAAAATATACTGTAAAACAGTATGGAGAATATATTATAACACAAATAAGCCACTTTGCAGATGTAGGAGGAGCATATTCTAATACTTTTGAGGCAATTCCAGCAAACACAAAAAGCTTACCATTAAACGAAAATATAGCACCAGCTGTAGCTAATAATCAAGTAGCGAAGGTAGTAAGTAATAAAGACCCAGAAAGTAAAGGACGTGTACAAGTTCAGTTTTACTGGCAAGAAGCTATTGGAGCAAAAACAGATTTTATTCGTGTAATGACCCCAGATGCAGGGAGCAGTGATCTTACTAAAACTAATAGAGGTTTTGTTTTCATACCAGAAGTAGGAGACCAAGTAATGGTAGGTTTTGAGCATAACGATCCTAACCGTCCCTTTGTAATGGGAAGTATGTTTACAGGTAAAAATGGAGCAGGAGGAGATGAAGAAAATGTAAGAAAGAGTATTATTACGCGAGGTGGACACACTATTGAGTTAGATGACACAAAAGATAAAGAGAAAATAACCATAAAAGACAAAGACGGAAGTATCATAACCTTTGATACTAAAGAAAAATCATTGTTTGTTCAGTCTGCTGAAACTATGGAGTTTTCTGCAAAAAATGTAAAAATAATTGCTGAAGAAAATATCGAACTACAAGCAAAAGGAGAAATAAAAACAGCATCAGAAAAAGACACTTCAATCTTATCTCAAGGAGCAATTAAAGCTCAGGCAGATAAAGACGCTAGTATTACAAGTAGTGCAAATGTAGCCATTGAAGCAAGTAGTAAAGCTACCATTAAAGGGCAAAACACAACTATTGAAGGTCAAGCGGCAGCCGAGTTAAAAGGACAACAAACAAAAGTACAAGGGCAAATGACTGTTGTACAAGGAGCAAGCGGTAAGTTTGATATAATGTAATCTTTTTAAAAACTAAAACATATGCCAGGACCAGTAGCAACAGTAGGTAGTATGCATGTATGTCCTATGTGTAGTGGAACCACTCCTCATGTTGGAGGACCAATAGCACAAGGAGAAACAAATGTATTAGCCAATGGTAAACCCGTAGCCACCATAGGTAGTATGTGTACCTGTGTAGGACCACCAGATACCATAGCACAAGGGTTTCCTAATATTTTAATTAATGGAAAACCTGTAGCATGTTTGGGAGACCTAACAGCTCATGGAGGAACAATAACAGCAGGAGAAGCTAATATTATAGTAGGTAGTGCTACTCCAGTTCCTTCAGTTAATATGCCAGTAAATAAAATACCATTTCCTAAAATTACTATTGTAGATAGATTGGCTCATAATAGTAAAATAAAAGAAGCAGAAGAAAATCAAGAAAAGCTAAAAGAAGAAGAGCAAGGAGAACCGCGAATTTATAACTTACAATGGCTAAAAGAGAAGAATATAATACGGAAGTCAAAAGTGTTAAAAGAAGTAACACTTCGAGCTTATGTGTATAATATACCAGAAGGAGAGAGTATTACGTTTAAAGTAAAGAAACCTGTTGAAACTACCGATGAAAATGGTAGTACAACCACAAATGAAGAAGAAGTGGTAGAATTAACAGGAACAGTACAAGATAAAAAAGTAGAAGTTACTTGGGAGGTTGAAGATGCTACGGAAGAAAAGGAAAGTACCAATAATGAAGGTAGTAATTCAAATTCTAATACAAAAGAAGCGTGTAATTCAACACCATCACCTAGTAATCTAATAGTACCAGCTTCTGAAGAAGAAAAAAAAGACCGTTTTGTTGAAGTAGAAAAAGGAGAGGTTAAAAAAGGTAGTTGGATTATAGAAGAAGGAAACACAATTATTGTTAATAGGAATGGAAATAGAGCATATGATTGGGAGTATGCAGATGCTCCCAGTGAAGCTAAAATGAAGAAAAATGGGATGTCAGATCATGATATTTTTAATGTGAAGTTAACAAAATCTTACCCAGAAGCATATTTAAAAGCAGAAATGAAAGTTACTCTTTGGTTGTTTTCTGATCTGGAAGATGGTTTTGGAGAAAATGGAATACAATTAGCTAATCACTTTTTTTCTGGAGGAGGAAAAGATTTTGAATTTAATCAAAATTCAAACCCTTCAAAAGAAATACGTGATTCAAAAAGGTTTAAGTCTTTTTTGTCATCTTTAAAAAAGGAACTTAAAGAGAAATATAATAAAGATGGTGTTATAGATAATGATTCTACAAAGAATACATCTTATAAAATAAAAACTTCACTTCCTTACTATGGAGTATCATCATCATTAAACCCAAATATGAATGAAGCAGCAACATTTATTGGAGGTATTCAAGGTTGTTTGGCAAAATATAGAGTGTTAAAAAATGAAAAGACCAATGAAGTAAAAGTTGAAATAGATAGGGTGATATTTCTTGATACTTTTGGAGCAGGATGGGAAGATGGAGGAGCTAATGGTATGGCTAAGCAATGGGTGCCAGGTTTGGTGGCAATGTTCTGTTTACAACATTTTAAAAATGTAAATAATCCTGAAAAGTATAGACCTTTTACAGTGTTTGTAGATATTAAACCTTCGGAATCATGAATTTAATTTTTCTTTCTCTAGTTATTATTGTTGTAATTTTCATTCTTTTTTTTATTAAAAAAAAGAAGTCAATAAAAATCGTACTGTCTCTTTTGTTACTTTCAACTGCTTTTTGGGTATATCTTTTAAGTGAGAGGGAAGTAAAAAATAAAAACTCAACTTTTGAAATAAAACATGTTACAATAAATGATTATTATGCAGATTATGTATTTAACTTTAAAGGCAACTCTGATCAAATAGAAAGCATATTTAATTATGTTTATGATGACATAAAAAATAGAAAACTAAAACAAAAAAAGAAAGTCCAAGAGAAGATTATATCGGGAAGTGCAATGGCGGATAAGTCAGCTAAAAATGTAGTTAATAAAGCTTCAGTAACTAAAGAAGAAATAGAATCAAGCTTTTTTGATTATGAGCTTTTAAGGCCTGTTGAAAATGCAAACCCCAATGATAGAGAGAACTTAATATTTAAGTTTATAATAGATAAGGAAAAAGGAGATATAGAAAGTATTATATCAAAATTTACGAATACGGAGATAAAAAAAGAGGAGTATAAAATTGAATCAGTAAATGATACTTTATCTAACATATATTTAGAAGATACATTATTAAATTATAATTCATTTTCTAAAAGCTTAGAGTTGGCAAAAAAGAACAAATCTCACTTTACTTCGAATATTTACAATTACGATGTTTTATGCAAAAACAAATTTATTTTCAGAATAAAATATTTTGAAAGAGGAAAACATCTTAAAGTACTTTTTAAAAACAAAAATTAAAAAATGGCTAACGATATTTTAGAAAAAAACCAACTAACAGAATATAATGAGGTAGTTGCTAGGTATTTTTTTGAATGTACAGGAGGTGGTGTTACGGAACCTGTAAAGAGTCCAGAAAAAGAAGCTTTAAAACCGGGTATTCGTTTACATTTTTTACGTTATGGTTTATTTGATAGGAATTCAGAAAACCAAACAGAAGAAGATGTAAATGCACCTAAATATAACGATCCGAGAATAACCAAAGGTGTTTTAGTACAAGAAGGTAAAGCAGTATGTAAAAATGTAGCTACTTGTAATTCTAATACCCAGAATACAAATGCAGCAGAAAACAGTACGCTTGAGTTAGAAGAAGTAGAGGTGTTGTCACTAAAAGAATTGCCTCAAATTAATAATTTTTATGTAGCCCGAACTGCTCTAAATAAAGGATATATTTATCTAATTAACGATGAAGATCAAGACGATTACCACGAACTATATGTTGATGAAAGTGGACAGCTACAGCATATTATATGGGCATACAACAAAGATGAAAAAGGAAACTATAAAGATATTCGAAAACCATCTGGAGATAAGAGTGAATATAAGTTAATAATAGAACCAGAAAAAAAATATTGGGTAGCATACTCTCCTGTACAATGGAGTAGAGATTATCATAATGAGCTGAATACGGATGCTAATAAGCGTAAAGAACGTATGAAGTTGATAGACTGTAGTGGTATAAAAAAAGGAGAAGAAGAAAAACATGAAAATGTTATACCATTTACAAACGTAAGAGCAACGTTTCCTGGTAATCATCCAAGGGCAGGTGCACTTGAAAAAATGCTAGATTCAATATTATCAGATGAAAAGAAGCAAGATGAAAAAGGAGATAATGAGGTTTTTGAAGATATGTTTATCACATTACATGACCCAGCAGGTTGTGCAGCAGATATAAGTGAGGTTGTAAGTGATAAAACATTAAAGCTTCAAGCATTAACCCAAGCAATACAATCGGGTGAATCGGTAAAAGAGGCGTTAGGTAGATTAGAAAGAAAAGAAATACAAGCACCTGAGCCTAAAGATAAAGAGTATGGGCATTTATTTACATTGGCACTCACTTGTTATCAGATGGTGTATAACGATGATAAAGCTATCTTAAAATTTGATGGAGGTTCACCTGGTTGGTTTAATTTTGACGATAGGCATTCGTTAGATCCAAGGCCCATGTATTCTGAGTATTACAGTATGGCTGAAAAAGGAACAGTCTATAGAAAAAATAGTGGACATATAGGTTATGGTTTAGACCATGAAAAACTAAAAGGTATTTTAGGAGTTGAGGAACGTAAGCAAGCAAGAAAAATCTTATTAAATTATAGAGAAGATTTAGGTGTTTTATTAAGTTCTACATATGTAAGAACCTATTTAGACGATTTTTTAGGAAATCACCCAGAACGTATTGTAGAAGGGAGAGATTTTATGTTAAATATTATTGATCCTTTAAGTTACCATCCTTATAAGTTTGATAGACATTTATTACTAAAAAAGGATTATGTAGAGAATGATAAATGGGTGAATTGGTTGTATGATGTGATAGACGATAAATACCCTGAACGAGTAAAAAATAAAGAAACTAAAAGTAAAGCAAAAGGATTTGAAGGTTTAGACCCTCTATTAGCTTTATTAGCGGCGCCTTTAAATATTAACGAAGTACTTAGTAAAGGGGAGAGCTTTAGCCAAAAAATAGCTGGAGTTTATAAAAAGAATTTAAAATATCATGCAGGTAAAGCATCAAGTTTTAAGGAAGTAGATGGAATATTACTCAAGTCTATAGAAGAACGTCAAAAATTTATTGTTGAAAAGCTTAACAAAAATCTAAAAGTTTTTGGCGAAGAAATGTTTGAAATAATTGATGGTGACATTCACTTACGATTACAAGAGTTAGGTGTAGAGTTAGATCCTGAATATGTTAAAAAAGGAAAATACACAGGTAAACGTAGGGATGTATTACGTATTTTAAAAGAAAGCCATGGTAAAGATGGTTTTACCTACCGCACTCGTAAAAAAGGAAGAAGTACAACCTACGAAATAAAAGTAAAAGTAGTAGAAAATGTAAGTGACGATGCCCAAGCTGTTAAAAACTATAAACTTAGTAAGATAGTTAATGGTAAAGCCTTTAATGGGGTGTTTGCCTTATTGGAGCTTTATAATTTCGGTAATTCGGTAATCAAGGTAACAAGTGAAGGAAGTACCACGAAGGATAAAGTGTATGCCTTTGGATCTGCTATAAAATTAGCTGAAGCTAGTATGAGTTTAGCTAAAGTAACCATAATTAGTGAAGAAATGGCAGAAAAAACTTTAACACGTCTTTCTACAAGTTCTCTTACCGCTTTGGGAGGTGTTGTAACAGTAGGATGGTGTTTTTATGATAGTTATAAGGCCATGGATAAAGGAGATACAGATGCTGGTTTTGCTATGATTGGTGCTGGGGTTGCTTTTGGAATATCTTCTATGGCGTCTTTAGGAATTGTCTTTGCTTCTACAGGTCCTGTAGGATGGATAGCAGCTGCTATAGGGGTGGGGCTACTAATTATAGCATCATTACTTACCGATAGTGAGTTGGAAACCTTTTTTAAAAACTTCTTATTAAGTGATTCATATGGGGAAGGCTTTCCTAAGCGCTCAAAAGAATTACCTATGGACTACGCCCGTAGAATTTTAGAAAATAGAAAATTATTAACAGATGATGATTTTCACGATACTTTAATGAACCCTTTGGATGCCCAAGCTAAATTGTTCGACTGTATTGTATGCAAACAGATAGCTTTTAAACCCATAAATTCTAAAACAGAAACCTATACCAGTTATAGCCCATATGGAGGGGTAGCATCTTCCATAGAAACAGCTTCGTATTTTAGTGCTAAAATGGTGTTTAGCCGCTTTTTTAATCATCCTGATCAAGTAGAACCCCATGTGTTTTTTTATCCAAAAGGGGTAAAAAACGGAAAAGCAATGAAGATGAATATTGGGACGGTAAATAAAATTTACGATACAGAGAATGGTGAGGCTTTAGAGGTAAAGTTTTGGGTGCCGAAATCACATGAGGATAAAATAACCTCACAGTCTGAAGCAATATTTGCTCTAAGATTAAAAGTAGACGAGAGTGAAAAATTATATTTTCCATATTCGCTACAAAAAAAAGAACGTTACTTAGGAGCTAAAATAAGGTTACGTGCCTTAAGTGCAGGTTTATACATTACTGATTTAGATCAAAATAAAGATGTTACCATTGCTTCTTTACCAGAATTAAAAACTGATAAACCATGGTAAACGATTATACTCGTAAAATAACGCATCAAAATTATAAAAATCCAGAAAAGCTAAAAAAATATTATCATAGGGTAGTAAAGAAAATTTATACACGACCACGTGATTTGGGGCAAAAAGATATTAATATGAAGTATTCAGATTATATTTTTTTTGATGATAATTTTTTAGTGACTAAAACGAGTTATTTTATAATACCAATAATTTTTGGAGGAGCATCATTGATTCTATCTTTATTACTTATATTTCCTTTAAATGAACCGAGAGACGTTGCAGATTGGTCTGTTTTAGTTATTTCAGTTTTTTGTACTATGTTTTTTGTCATTTTTGGGCTTACGATGCCTAAAAAAGAACATATTTTAAACCGAAAAGACGGTTTAATTACTTTTACGGGCTTTTTTTGGCAAAAAGACATTACTATGGAATTTAATAAAGTAGAGTTTGCATACAGTACAGGAGGAGAAGATCTTGTAGGTGGTTTTCAGTTACAAATCATACGCCCCAATAAATGGCAAACATTTGCTATAGCAGGTTATATAGGTAGTGAATGCTATTCTAATATGTCTTTTATTACTTGGTATATGGATAAAAATCGTCCACTACCTCCTGGAGAAGCTTTTGATCCATATCGTCAGCAAGACTTTGAACGAAGAAAAGCGGAGGGGTTTCCTAAGCCTCTATATTCAAGCAAAATCTCAACACCTGAGGCTACAAAAGAACAGCAAGCAGAACGTAAACGTATTGGCGGATGGTAGATTTTACCCGTAAAATAACCCATCAGGATTATAAAAATCCAGAAAAGCTTAAAAAATATTATCATAGAGTAGAAAAGAAAATAGATATAAAACCAAGCAAGTTTGACAAAGGCTATGTTGAAAGGAAACGTTCTGATTATATTTTATATAATGATGAATTTTTAGCAACAAAAATCCCTTACTATATAGTACCTTTATTAGGAGGGGGATTATCTTTAATATTATTTTTAGGGACTTTAAAATATTCTTTGAGAGATGGGGTTACAAATGAAAATCTTTTTTTTATAATCTTTTCTTCTGCTATATTACTGTTTTTTGTTGTTTTTGGGTTAACGATGCCAAAAAAAGAACAAATATTAAATCGTAAAGATGGTTTAATTACTTTTCATGGTTTCCTTTGGCAACCTAATATAACGATGGAGTTTGAAAAAGCAGAATTTGCCTATAGTACAGGAGGAGAGGATTTAGTTGGAGGTTTTCAATTACAAATCATACGTCCCAATAAATGGCAAACATTTGCTATTACTGGTTATGTAGGAAGCGAGTGTTATGAAGATATGTCTTTTATTACTTGGTATATGGATAAAAACCGTCCGCTACCTCCTGGAGAAGCTTTTGATCCATATCGTCAGCAAGACTTTGAACGAAGAAAAGCGGAGGGATTTCCTAAGCCTTTGTACCCAAGTAAAATATCAACACCAGAGGCTACAAAAGAACAACAAGCAGAACGTAAACGTATTGGTGGATGGTAAAATATTATAGAGTCCTATCATGAAAGAGAAATTTCAATACAAATAAAGCTCTGGTATTGAATATATAATTTATGGCAAAAATTAAAAAAAGGTACGGTAAATGGGGTGGATATTTAGAGAAGCTTATTTATGAAAAACCGAAACGAAAGGTAGAAAAAGAGAAAGTAAACGATCCTGATTATTACGTAAGAGTAGATAATCAGTTTTTTATAATGAATAATGGTCTTATTGGTAATATATATATGTATACAGGGATGTGGATAAGTTTTTGTGCATTATTGTATCTTTTTGGAAGAACTGTTGTAAGTAAAGGAGTTAACTATTTAGGTTTTTTTCTTCTACTCTCTTTAGGCTTCTTTTTTATAGTATATCATTATACTCGCCCCAAAAAAGAGCTAGTATTAAATCGTTTAGAAGGGCTTATAACTGTACCGAATACATTATATTTTAAACCATATACAATGCCTTTTCAAGACGCTTTAGCAGCATGGTCAGTAAAAAATTCTGGTATCAACCCTACAGGTCCAAGTTTGTCTCTTCTTCACCCAAATGGGTTTACAAGTACAGATGTTATGGGACATGAAGTAATAGAAGATTGGAGTTTTATAGTTTGGTACATGGATAAAAATAGACCGTTACCACCAGGAAGTGCTTTTGATGAGTACAGGAAATCCGATTATGAACGCAGAAAAGCAGCAGGTTTCCCTATGCCTTTATACCCAAGTAGTATACCAACACCCGAAGCTACGCCAGAACAACAAGCAGAACGTAAACGTATTGGTGGATGGTAAAATATTATAGAGTAGTCCTACTATAAAATAAAAATTTAAATGCGAATAAAACCTTAGCATTAAATTTATGACAAAAATTAAAAAAAGGTACGGTAAATGGGGTGGATATTTAGAGAAGCTTATTTATGAAAAACCGAAACGAAAGGTAGAAAAAGAGAAAGTAAACGATCCTGATTATTACGTAAGAGTAGATAATCAGTTTTTTATAATGAATAATGGTCTTATTGGTAATGTATATATATATATAGGGACAGCACTTATGATTTTAATATCATTATTTATTTTACTTCGTGAGTTGAAAGGAGTAGCTCATAATATTCTTTTCTATATTTTTTTTTATTGCTTAGGAGCTTTTTTTATAGCCTATCATTATACCCGTCCCAAAAAAGAGCTAGTATTAAATCGTTTAGAAGGGCTTATAACTATACCGAATACATTATATTTTAAACCATATACAATGCCTTTTCAAGACGCTTTAGCAGCATGGTCAGTAAAAAATTCTGGTATCAACCCTACAGGTCCAAGTTTGTCTCTTCTTCACCCAAATGGGTTTACAAGTACAGATGTTATGGGACATGAAGTAATAGAAGATTGGAGTTTTATAGTTTGGTACATGGATAAAAATAGACCGTTACCACCAGGAAGTGCTTTTGACGAGTACAGACAAGCGGATTTTGAACGAAGAAAAGCAGCAGGTTTTCCTATGCCTTTATACCCAAGTAGTATACCAACACCCGAAGCTACGCCAGAACAACAAGCAGAACGTAAACGTATTGGAGGATGGTAAAGAGATAAAATTAAGTAAGCTATGTTATGAGTTATTGTTTTACAAATAATTTTTAAAAGAGTAAAAGCCTAAGGTTATGAAATGTAAAGTTTTAAAAATTTGTACCTTTGCAAGGCATGAAGAAACATTTTTCTAAAATAACAGCTATAACCTTAGCACTAACAGTGTTGCTATCTACATTCTCTTTTAATGTAGAAAAACATTTTTGTGGTGATTTTTTAGTAGCTATTTCTTATGTAGGAAGTGTAGCTAGCTGTGATGATGTAGAGGAGGACAGCTGCGAGAGTAAAACAATAGAACCATCGTGTTGTAAAGACGATGTAGAGCTTATAAAAGGGCAAACTCAAATTCAGAAATCGTCTGTAGAAAAAATAACCTTTATAAAGGTTGCTACAGCGGTTACTTCATATGTTTTTAACAGTCTGTTATTTCAAGACTTAGAAAAACAAATTATTCCACATAAACAGTATGTACCACCTAAGTTATTTTTTGACATACAGGTGCTTCACGAAGTCTTTATCATATGATTTACAATTCTTACTAAAAAAATAAGAATTGTATAATATAGTATGATGAAATAAATAATGAAAAAAAACTTCATAATCAGTATTTTTTTACTGATTTCTCTATCACTTTTTGCTCAAAAAGAGTTAAAAGGAGTAATAAAAGATAATAATAATTTAGAAATATTTGGAGCGAATGTATATTGGTTAAACACAAATACAGGAACGACCACCAATGAAACAGGAACTTTTAGTATTCCGTATAAAAAGGAGTATAAAAAATTAATAATAAGTTTTGTTGGTTATAAGACAGATACAATAAATGTTAGCAGTACAAAACCAATCAATCACTATTTAACAGAAAGTAATACGTTAAATGAGGTTGCAGTTTCTGCAAAAAAAAATTCAACACAAAGGTCGTATTTACAAACACAAAACTTGGTAACTATTAATAGTGATGAGTTGTTAAAAGCCGCTTGTTGTAATCTGTCAGAAAGTTTTGAAACCAACCCGTCAATAGATGTTAATTTTTCTGATGCGTTAACAGGTACAAAACAAATTCAAATGTTAGGATTAACAAGTCCGTATTTGTTAATTACCCAAGAAAATATTCCGTCAATTAGAGGAGCAGCACAAGCATTCGGATTAACATTTACACCTGGAACTTGGGTTGAAAGTATTCAAATAACAAAAGGAGCAGGAAGTGTTGTAAATGGTTTCGAAAGTATTTCGGGACAAATAAATACGGAGCTAGTAAAACCATCTACTAATCATAAGTTTTACCTTAATGCTTATGGAGCTTTGGGAGGTAGATTAGAGTTCAATACCCATTTCAATCAAAAAGTGAGCGAAAAGTGGCAAACAGGGTTGTATGTACATGGAAACTATAGAGGAGAAAAATTTGATAAAAACAAGGATAACTTTTTAGACAATCCATTAGCAGAACAAATTAATGTGATGAACCGTTGGCAATATACTGATGCCGAAAAAGGTTGGGTAAGTTTTATCAATTTTAGGTATTTAGACGATTCAAAACAAGTAGGAGAAGTTGGTTTTGATCCAGAAGTAGATAAAGGTTCAAATACTGTTTGGGGAAGTGAAATTAAAACCAAACGTTTTGACACTTCTGTAAAAGTAGGCTATGTGTTTCCAGATATGCCATTTCAAAATATGGGCTTTCAAGCGGCGTATAGTAACCATAAACAAGATTCGTATTTTGGATTGAGAGATTACAACATTCAGCATCAAAGCTTTTATAGCAGTTTTGTCTTTAGCTCTATTATTGGAGATACTCGTAATAAGTTTAAAACTGGTGCTAGCCTTACGTATGACAATTACGAAGAGTTTGTTAGTGAGCTGCTGTCCCCTAATTTTAATAGAAAAGAGAATTCTGTAGGAGCTTTTTTTGAATATGCTTATGACAATGCAGATAATCTTAGTGTTACAGCAGGCGTTCGATTAGACCATCATAACTTGTTAGGGACTTTTGTAACACCAAGATTGCACATGCGTTATGTTCCTTGGGAAAGAGGAGTATTAAGAGCTTCTGTAGGAAGAGGAAAACGAAGCGCGAATATTTTTGCAGAGAATCAACAATTTTTTGCTTCATCACGAGCAATTACTATTGAAAGTTCAGGTGGAAATATTTATGGCTTAGACCCAGAAGAGGCTTGGAATTACGGAGTATCGTTTTTACAAGGATATAAACTATTTGGTAGAAAAGGAGATGTAACATTCGATTTTTATCAAACAAATTTTTCAAATCAGGTGGTAGTCGATTGGGAGAATCCACAAGAAATTTCTTTTTATAATTTAGAAGGAAAGAGTATAGCAAATAGTTTTCAGGTAGAAATGAATCAAAATATAATCCCTTATTTTAATACTCGATTCTCTTATAAGTTTTATGATGTTTCTACAGATTATAAATCAGGAAACTTAGCGAAAACATTACAAGCAAAACATCGTTTTTTTGCTAATGTATCTTACGAAACTAAAACAGAAGAAAGCGATGCCAGTTGGAAGTTTGATGTAACTTATAACTGGATAGGAGAGCAACGACTACCTAATACAAACAACCAGTTACCAACATATTCAGATAGCTATAACTTATTAAACACGCAAATAACAAAAGTGTTTTCAAAAAAGTTTGAAATGTATGCTGGGGCTGAAAATATTACAAATTACAAACAAAAAAATCCTATACTGGGAAGTGATAATCCATTTGGTGCAAATTTTGATACTACTATTGTATATGCACCAGTTTTTGGAAGTAACTTCTATGCAGGGTTACGATTTAAAATAGATTAATTCAATAAATTAAAAATCAAGAACACATGAAAAATATATTTTTATTAGCAGTTGTTTTATTATTAAGCACATCAACATTTGCTCAGAAGAAGAATGCAAAAGTATCTTTTGAAGTAGACGGTGTTTGTATGATGTGTAAGCAGCGTATAGAAAAAGCAGCGTTAAAAACTAAAGGAGTGAAATTTGCAAAATGGGATGTGAATACTCACGAGTTAAGTTTAATTATTGATGAACGCAAAACAAGTACAGAAACAGTTAAAAAAACTATTGCTGGTGTAGGTCATGACACAAAAGAGTTTAAAGCAACAAAAGAAGCTTATGATAATTTACATGAGTGCTGTAAGTATCGTGATGAGGAAGTGCAAAAAGATCATAAAAAACCAAAGAAGTAATAAAAAAAATCCCGAGTATTAACTCGGGATTTTTATGTTATAACATTTGTAAAGTGTTAATTTCTTGTTGCGTTAATTCACGCCATCTACCACGAGGTAAATTCTTTTTAGTTAAACCAGCAAAAATAACACGATCTAATTTTTTTACATGATATCCATAATGTTCAAAAATTTTACGAACAATACGGTTTCTACCAGAGTGAATTTCAATACCTACCTCAGTTTTCTTTTCACCCTCTACGTAAGAAACGGCATCAATAAAAACTTTTCTTCCCTCAATAATTACATCACCACGTAATTTTTCTAAATCAGCAATGGTTAATTTTTTATCTAAAGAAGCATGGTATAATTTACGAACGTTATGCTTAGGGTGCGTTAATTTTTTTGCTAATTCACCGTCGTTAGTAAATAATAATAAACCAGTAGTATTTCTATCTAATCTTCCAACAGGGTAAATTCGTTCTCTAGTGGCGTTTCCTACTAATTCCATTACAGTTTTACGACCACGGTCATCTTCCATAGTAGTAATGTAATTTTTAGGTTTGTTTAATAAAACGTAACGTTTCTGCTCCATAGAAATTAAAGTTCCATCAAAACGAACTTCATCAGTAGGCTGCACTTTGTAACCCATTTCCGTAACTAATTTCCCGTTTACAGAAACACTTCCGTGTTCAATATACGTATCTGCTTCTCTACGAGAACAAATTCCTGAATTAGAGATAAATTTGTTCAAGCGAATTCCTGTATCTTCAGTTTTTTTCTGAGTAGGTTTATTGCTTTTTGGTTTTCTGAAATCTTTTTTGAATTGATTTTTTCCTTGAGGATTGCTGTTACGTCCAGCTTGTCGTCCTCTCGACGAGTTTTTTGAATTCATAATTAAATTTTAAAAGTTTGCAAATTTACGGTAATTATTTGGTTTTTAATCTAAAACCTCAACTACTTTATCTACAATTAAAGATTTATCGATAAATAACAAGCTAAAGACTCCTATTAATAACAAGACCTTTAAAATGTTGTGAGCTAATCTATATTGATTGTTTTTTGTTGATTCCCATGTGTAAAAACCAACAAATATTAAGGTAATGGCAGCTAAATAAAAATAATATTTCATGTATTCTATAGCAGGGTAGTTAAATAAAACTCCAATAGGTACTAAAGTTAATACCATTAATAAAATAATTAGCTTTTTAGTATTTCGTTCTCCATATTTAACAGGGAAAGTGTTGTAGTTATTAGCTATAGCTCCTTTAATATTTTCTAAATCCTTCATAAGTTCTCGAATCATGATGACTAGAAAAAGAAAGATTGCGTGTATGAAAATTACTTTTGAAAAATTTTTGTAGTGTACAAAAATTACAAAAAAAGGAAGTATGGTTAATACTGTGGCTGTTATTAATCCTATTAGTGGATGTTTTTTTAGTTTATGAGAGTAAAACCAAATGCCAAATATATATACAGAGAAAAAGAATGCTGCTCGCCATGAAACTAACCATCCGAAGAAAAAACCAATAAAATTTAGTGTAAAATATAACGTTAGTTTTGTTTCTTGCTTTACATAAGAATCTAAGCCTGTTTTTATAGGTCTGTTAATAATATCAGCTTTTTTATCGTAAAAATTATTGATGATATATCCGGAAGCAACTACACAAACGGTAGCAATAACTAAATAAAGTAAATGCCAATCAAAAACTACAGGTTTAACTGATTTTGCATCAGAGAAAATAAAAATAGCAGCCAAATATTGGGCTGCTATTAATACTAGAATGTTATAACCTCTTATGACAGATAAAAGGCTAAATATTTTTAAGAAAAATGTATTGTTTTTAAATGTACTCATAGTAGCATTTTAAAAGCGATACACTAATTCTAATTTATAATCTTTTAAACTGTTTTTTGCTTTTTCGTAATCTTCAGTAAATCCTAAGATGTAACCTCCACCACCAGAACCACAAAGCTTTAAATAGTAATCGTTGGTTTGTATACCTTTTTCCCATACTTTATGAAAAGCAGTAGGAATCATAGGTTTAAAGTTAGCTAAAACTACTTTTGATAGTTTTTTCACGTTACCAAATAACGATTTTACGTTTCCTTGTAAAAAGTCTTCAATACAAGCATCTGTATGTGTTGCGAACTCTTCGCTAATCATTTTTCTGAAACCTTCGTTTTTCATCTTGTTCATAAAGATGTTTACCATTGGTTCAGTCTCCCCAATTTGCTCAGAATCTAATAAGAAAACAGCTCCTTTTCCTTCTTTTTGAGAAGGAATTCCTGCTGGTTCAATATGTTCTTTTGAATTGATTAAGATAGGTAAACTTAAATAAGAGTTTAAAGGATCTAACCCAGAGCTTTTTCCATGGAAAAAAGACTCCATCAATGAAAAAATTTGTTTTAAAGTTAAAAGCTTGTCTCTCGTTAGGTTTTCTAAAATTGTAATTTTATCATTAGCATATTTATCGTAAATAGAAGCTACTAAAGCGCCAGAACTTCCAACTCCGTACCCTTGAGGTATTGAAGAATCGAAATACATTCCGTTATCAATATCACTTTTCAAAGAATCTAAATCAAAAGATACTAATTCAGAATTTAAGTTAGTCAAATAACTATAAAACTTCGCTAAGCTTTGATTTGACTTCTCAGCCTCTCCAGTTAAGTTTTTTGCAGATTTTAACGCTCCTTTATAAGAACTAAAAGGTATTGCTAATCCTTTAGAGTCTTTGATAATTCCATACTCTCCAAAGAGTAATATTTTTGCGTAAAATAAGGGTCCTTTCATAGGTGTTTTAATTACGGTGCAAACATACAAGTAAAACCACTAGTTTACAAACTAGTACACGTTTTTGTAAAAAGTTTTCCAAACGCCCACTTTTTCGTTATCGCGGTATTTACCTTTTGTTTCTATTTTACCATTCTTATAAAAAGTTTTCCATATACCTTCTCTTTCACCTTCTTCATACTTTCCTTCCTCTTTTAACTCACCAGATTCATAGTATACCTTTCGAATTCCGTGAAGTTTTCCGTTTTTGTAATTGGCTCTATGAAAAGGTTTGCCATTGGTATGGTAATATAGTACCAAACCATCAAATTCTTCTTGGTTAGGAGTTTTTACAGTACTAAAACCCTCCATTTGTACTTGACCATTTTTGTAGTAATCTACAATCCAAAAGCCGTCATTCATTCTTTTGGGAGCAGGTCTATAAAACTCATGCTCTCCTTTAGTTGTTTCTTGCCAGTTTTTATCAAACCAAATAGTATCTTGTGCATTGACTGAATTGGTTATAAAACCAATAAAAAGGGCAATTATTAATGTTGAAGTTTTCATAATAGTAGGGAATTTAGGTTAAAATAGGTCTCGCGCCAAAACCCACACTATCACAAATATAATGATTTTTTTGGCAGTATGCAGCTAAATTATTCTTAATAAATACTTCAATATCAGTCTTTTCCGAATTAGGGTATAATACATGTACATTCGCGCCTGCATCTAAGGTAAAGCAAACATTGCTATCATTTTCTTGTCTGTATTCCCATATTTTATTGATGATTTCTAACGTGTTCGGTTTCATTAAAATGAAATATGGACTACTTGTTAACATCATTGCATGTAATGTTAAAGCTTCGCTTTCAACAAGGTCAATAAATGCTTTAATATCTCCATTTTGAAGGATTTTTGAAAGTTTTTCTAAGTTTTCATTGGCCTGATTAAAACGATTTTCAGCATACGGATGATTATGCATTAAATTGTGACCAACTGTACTTGAAACTTGCTTTTCACCTTTATCAACTAATAAAATAGTATCCTGGTAGTCTTCAAAAATAGGATGAATTTTATAAGGGAATTTTGTACCGAATAAATCTGAACTTCCTTTAATCTCAGGATGATTTCCCCAAACGACTAATGGTCCTTCAATACTTCTACTAGCACTTCCTGATCCTAAACGAGCTAAAAAAGAAGCTTTTTTATTAATATATTCATCAGTTAAATTTGGATTTAATTCTTTTTCCAAATTCATTAAACACATAGCAATAGCACTCATTCCACTTGCAGAAGAAGCAATACCACTACTGTGTGGAAATGAATTTTCAGAAGAAATAACCATGTTATACTCTAAAATATAGGTACAGTATTTTTGTATTCTTTCAAAGAATTTGGCTATTTTAGGTTTAAAATCATCTTTCTTTTTTCCTTCAAAGTACAATTCAAATTCTACTTGGTTTTTTGGTAATGTCTTTATGAATTCAATTTTTGTAGTTGTATGGCAATTATTCAATGTAAAGCTTATTGAGGCATTTTTAGGAATTTGAGGTTCGCTTTTTCCCCAGTATTTTACCAAAGCAATATTACTAGGTGTCTGCCATGTAACGGTTAAGTTATCTACTTTTTTATCTTGAGAAAGAAATAAGAAATCTGATGTATTCAACGTGTAAAAAATTTGCTGTAAAGATAGAACTTCGCTTACACTTGTGCTAATTTTTGTAAAACGCTTTCTTTATAGCTTCTGCTTATTGAGATTGCTTTTTTAGTAACTTCAATATATTCGTTAGTATATGAGGAAATTTTAGAAACTGAAACGATGTACTCTTATAAAACAATCACTTGGTAATATGGCTTCAAAATTACTAATGGTTTCTCTAGTAACTATAGTATTTCGTCTCAAGTTTTAGCGCCAGCATTTGGATTGTTGAGGGCTATTCGATATTATCTTGTTGTGGAAAAGAGATAGCTAATCTAGATTTTTGATTAGTTAATCCTTTTAATACCTATTTCTAACATAGAAATGGGTATTTTTGTTGTATGAGAAAAATTAAACTGATTTGGGACTTTAAAGGTCCTGATGGATTGGAAACAGCAAAACATCACTGTATACATTTAAAAGAATTTACGCAGATAGATGGTTTGCCATATCATGAAGTAAATTTTGTATCTTTAAACGAAATGCATACCATCGCTTTTATTGTGGTTGATGAGGAATATATGAAAACCTTTAGAGATGCATTGAAACCTCATAGAGGAGAATTAGCATAATATAACACAAAAAAAATAGATCTATGTTTTTAATTAATGCCCTAGCAAAACCAAAAAAATCTTCTGAACATTATGATCAAGTTATAGGAGCTTACGTAAGCTTGTATATTGATTATAAAGATATTGAAGGAGCTATGCGATTAGCGAAATTTTATATCAAAAATGAAGATTGGAAAGTAGTAGAAATAGAAGACGAATATTTTACGTTAGATTCTGTGGATGATGTAGAAGATAATGAGCAAAAAGAATTGTATGAAGAAGCTGTAGAGTATGGATACTCTATTATTTTTAATTGCTACGAAGAAGAAGGAGAAGACGAAGATTAAAAAAAGCATGTCATTTCGAACGGAGTGAGAAACCTTAATTATTTTCGTTCGAAATGATATTTTATTTATTCAGCAATTGCATTAGCACAAATAAAACCACCTGTCCAAGCATTTTGAAAGTTGAAGCCACCAGTAACGGCATCAATATTTAATACTTCACCTACAAAAAACAAGTTTTTGTGTTTTTTACTTTCAAAACGTTTAAAGTTAATTTCTTTTAAATCGATACCACCAGCAGTAACAAACTCCTCTTTAAAAGTAGTACGTCCATTTGCATTGAATAATCCTTTGGTTAACTGATCTGCTAAGTTTTGAAGTTGCTTATTGCTCAAATCAGCCCAGTTTTGGTTGTTTTTTATTTCTGAAGTCATTACCAAACGTTCCCATAATCGGCGAGGAATATCACTAAATGGAGATTTTAAACTAACTTGTTTTTTAGCTTGTGATTTTTTTAACTCTTGTAATGTTGAAAAAACGGAATCGGTATCTTGTCCTAACCAATTTACCAATACGTTATATTGATAGTTTTTATCAGCTAAAATACGAGCACCAAAAGCGGATAATTTTAAAATAGCAGGACCACTCAAGCCCCAATGGGTAATTAGTAATGGACCAGAATTTTCTAAATTTGTTCCAACAAGTGTAACTTCTGCATTTGGAACTGATATTCCGCCTAAATCAATAATTCGCTTGTCTTTTATATTGAAAGTAAATAAGGAAGGAACAGGTTCAATAATTGTGTGATTTAACGTTTTACATAAATCCCATACTTTTTTACTACTTCCTGCGGCAACCACTACGAAATCAGCTTCAAAATCTTGATTTTTTGTGTTGATAATCCATTTCTCATTTTGTTGATAAATAGAGTTTACACCATGGTTTTTTAACACGCTAATTCCAAGGTTATCAACAGCGTTTTGAAAACAATCTATAATAGCTTGTGAGGTGTTTGCTTCTGGAAATACTCGATTATCTTCTTCTATTTTTAAAGGAACTCCGCGATTTTCAAACCATTCAAAAGTATCACCCGTCATGAATTTATGAAAAGGACCTAATAACTCCTTTTTACCTCTCGGGTAGAATTTTGTTAGTTCTTTAGGTTCAAAACAAGCATGTGTAACATTGCAACGACCTCCACCAGAAATTTTTACTTTCTGTAAAACCTCTTTTCCTTTCTCAAGAATAGTAATGTCCAATTCAGGATTAAGTTCTTTTGCATTAATCGCAGTAAAATAACCTGCAGCTCCACCACCAATAATAATAACTTTTTTCATCTTTTTTATGTCAGTTCGAGTAATTTTCGGTAGAAAATTGTATCGAGAACTTTTTTAAATCATCTCGATACAAATTTATTTCATTCTTCAATAAATTCACTCGATGTAACAGGCTTAATTTTATAAAATCATTTCTTTATAGGTGAGGATAGTATTGAATCCTTTTTGTTGAAAATAGCTTGTAGTATCTTCATTTCCTGTAACTAAAATAAAATCACCACCCCAAGCGCCTAAACTTTTTACTTCACCAAAATAGTCAGAAAATAACCTTTGTTTTACAGTGTCTTGTTTTATAATTGAACTAATGATTTGCTCATGCTCAATAATGATTTTTTCTAAATCTTTAGAAGTGTTGGCTTTTAAAAACTCTTGAGTTAAATTGTCAATTTCAGGAATTAAGATCTTAGCTTCTTCTTTGTGTTTTTTATAGTGAGCAATTCCTTCTCTGCTATTTTGTTTTTGGTTTAAATGCACAAAAAATAATTCTTCAGAAAAATGTGGATTGAAATTTACTTCTTGAATATGAGGTTGTTTTTCTTCTAGTTTATATAGAATCGGAGTGTTATGTTTTGCACAAGCGATATCGTAACCACTTCCAGAAAAAGCGTTCCAAAGTAAAGTAAACGGATTTACATTTGCCCAAGTAGCTATATTATTAATTAAGGTTGAGGAACTTCCTAATCCCCAGTTTTGAGGAAATGTTAGGTTTGTTTTTACAACGAAACCGTTTTCAGTAGTTAGAAATTCAGGATTTAAACGTTTTGCTTCTTGTAAAATATCGCGTAGTGTTTCAGCAATAAACTCAGCACTTCCTTCTTTATCAGAATTAAACGTAGCTGAGGTTAAGCGTAGTTTGGGTAAATCAAAAGAAGCCTCGAACCAACATTCTCCAGTATGCGTAAAACTTCCCCAGATAAGTTGTGATTCTTTAATTGGTTCAACAATTAAGTCTTGTCCAAACTTAGTAGGAACAGCTAACGATGTTGCACCATCTAAAACAACATATTCTCCAGTGAGTAATAATTTTCCGTTAGAATAGTGTCGCATTATACCAGTCCGAATTGTTTAAAGTGATGTGTAAAATGTTTTACTTGGAATTTTTTCCAATATTCATAATCTAACTCTCCAAAAAATGGATGTACAACTGTTCGGTTTGGAT
The DNA here is from genome assembly GCF_040104435.1 of Tenacibaculum sp. SSH1-16. Classification (NCBI taxonomy): domain Bacteria; kingdom Pseudomonadati; phylum Bacteroidota; class Flavobacteriia; order Flavobacteriales; family Flavobacteriaceae; genus Tenacibaculum; species Tenacibaculum sp. SSH1-16. Next base: position 86,400 of record NZ_JBECOV010000011.1, on the reverse strand, counting down.
TTTCATTAAAAACAGTTTCGAAGTGCTGCACTTGCTCAATCAAATCAATAATAGCTTCGTTCATAGAACTAAACTTTAACGGAGTTGGAGCTTCTGATAAAAATGGAGCTTTAAATCCAGTTTGTAACTCATTATCAGAATTTAAAAATGGTTTTCTTCTAGCTGATTTCTCATCAGAAACATAGGTGTCAACTTTCCAGTTTCCATTTGCTATTTGAGTAACCAAGCTTAAATGTTCTACCATGTGTTGTCCACTCATTTTACCAAACAAAGGTTTTGCATCGGCTTTTAAACTTAAAAGAGTATCACGTACTTCTTCTTCATTTAAAAAGTCTACCCATTGTACTTTTGGCTTACGAAGCTCATTTAGTTTTTCAACCACGGCACTATGAGAAGCTGTTCTGTCTTCAAAATAGGTGGCTACAATTTCTTTTTCTTCATTGCTAGCTTTGTGTTGATTTAAAATGTTCATCAAGTGCATTTTCATATGCCCATGTTGAATTCCCTTGGTTGTTAAAGCACGCAAAGCAGCAAAATTTTGAGCTAAACCAGCGGCAGCAATAATTTGCATTAAAGTGCGAGCACTAGGTTTTTGCATCATATCTAACGATAATTTTGCCATTGGGTGTAAGGCAGTTAATCCCCCCACAGTTCCTAATGCTAAAGGAATTTCAATCCAAAATTTAAAAATACCGTCTTTTACTTCACAGTGAGTTAAGCTTTTATATTGTCCGTCTTTTGAAGCATACGCATGTGCACCCGCTTCAATGGCTCTAAAATCGTTTCCAGTAGCTAATACAACAGCATCTATTCCGTTCATAATACCTTTGTTGTGTGTAACTGCACGGTACGGTTCTACCTCTGCAATTTTAACAGCCTGTTCAAACTTTTGAGCAAACTTCTCAGGATTCTTTCCGCCCAATTCGGCTACTTTACAACTTACTTCCGCTCTAACTAAACATTCAGGAACGTAGTTAGAAAGAATGCTCATAACTATTTCAATATCGTCTTTTCTAAAAGCTTTAGCAATAGCTTCTAAACAAGAATTAATAAAGTTAGCTCCCATACTATCTTTTGTTTCAAACGTAACATGTAATTGATAGTAGTTTGCAAGCTTATCTGTTTTATCAACTAGTTGAATATCTAATATTCCGCCACCACGTTTTTCCATGTTTTTGGTAATAGATGCGGTAGCTGCGTATAATTCTGTTTTTTGTTGATTAAAATAGGTTTCTAACTCTTTTTTGTTACCAGCATACATAAAATGTACCTGACCAATTTTTGTAGTAGAAATTACTTCTGTTTTAAATCCTCCACGAGTACTCCAAAACTTGGCAACTAAAGAAGCAGCAGCAACAACAGAGCTTTCTTCAACCACCATTGGTATTACATAACTGCGTCCGTTAATAATAAAGTTAGGAGCAATGCCGTAAGGCATATAAAAATTAGAAATGGTATTTTCAATAAAATCATCATGCAATTGTTGTAACTTCTCGTCTACATTCCAATATTGCGTAATAGTTTGTATAATTTCTGGTTGATTGTTAAAGTAAGTTTTAGCCAACCAGTCTATTTTTTCTTCTTTGGTAAGTTTAGAAAAACCAGAGATCGTTTTAGACATTCTCAATTCATTTTTGATGGCTCAAAGATACGTGAATCATGTTAAAATGCTTGTGTTATTTGGTTTTTATGATTTTTTTGAGCGGGTTTTTGGCTATTTTTCCGTAAACTTGGCAAACTTTTTAGATAAACAACAACTTAACATGAAGAAATTATTATTATTGTTTATAGGGATATCTTCGCTAGTACAAGCTCAAAAAAAAGATATTTCTTTAGAGGATATATGGCGAAAAGGCACATTTAGAGCCGATTATATGAACTCTTTAAATTCTATGAATGGAGATTTTTATTCGTTATTAAATTATGAGAATGGAAGTTCTACTGTAGATAAATACAGTTATGAAACTTTAGAAAAAGTTGCAACGATTGTTGATAGTAAAGATTTAGCAGGATTGAAATATTTTCAATCATATAGTTTTAATAATGATGAGACCAAATTAATTTTAGGAACGAACTTTAAGCAAATTTTTCGTCATTCATATTTAGGTACTTATTATGTGTATGATATTGCTAAAAAATCATTAGACTTAATTGGTACAGATATTCAAGAACCAACTTTTTCTCCTGATAGTAAAAAAATAGCATACGCTAAAGACAACAATTTATTTATTAAAGATTATTCAGATGCCAATGTGGTAATTCAAATTACCAATAGTGGTAAAAAGAACGAAATCATTAACGGTATTACTGATTGGGTTTATGAAGAGGAATTCGGTTTCGTAAAAGCATTTGAATGGAGTAAAGACAGTAAAAACTTAGCATATTTACGTTTTGATGAGAGCAAAGTTAAAACTTTTTCAATGGACGTATATGGAAAAGAAAAATACCCAACACAGCATGTGTTCAAATATCCAAAGGCTGGTGAAGAAAATGCAAAAGTAGCATTACGTATATTTTCTTTAGAAACGAACAAAACTGCAGAAATTAGAGTTGGAGATTATGAATATATTCCTAGAATTAACTGGACAAACAATCCAAACATATTAGCTGTTAGAACATTGAACCGTCATCAAAATGATTTAAAAATGTATTTTGTTGATGCAACTACTTTTAATAGTTCTGTAGTTTTAAATGAAACAGATAAAGCATATGTAGATATTACAGACGACCTAACTTTTTTAGACGATAATAACTTTATTTGGACAAGTGAAAAAGATGGATACAACCATATTTACCACTATGATAAAGATGGTAAGTTATTGAATCAAGTAACGAAAGGAAATTGGGAAGTTACTTCTTACTACGGATATAATGCTGATAAGAAAACTATTTATTACCAATCAGTAGAAAACGGTTCTATTAATAGAGGAGTGTATAGCATTTCTTTAGACGGTAACAACAAAAAGCTATTGAGTAACTCTACAGGAACAAACAACGCTGCTTTTAGTAAAAACATGCACTATTTCATCAATACTTTTTCTGATGCAAATACACCACCAGTGTATACGCTAAGAAATGATGAAGGTAAGGTATTAAAAACTATAAAAGATAACGCAGCTTTAAAAGAAACTATTGCAGGGTATAATTTAAGTAAAAAAGAGTTTTCTACTATTAATGTTAACGGTAACGACTTAAATATGTACACTATTAAGCCTGCAAACTTTGATGTAAATAAAAAGTATCCAGTTTTAATGTATCAATATTCAGGGCCAGGTTCTCAAAATGTAAAAAATAGTTGGAATGGTTCAAATGATTATTGGCACCAAATGTTAGCACAAAACGGATATATTGTTGTTTGTGTTGATGGTAGAGGAACAGGTTTTAAAGGTCGTGATTTTAAGAAAGTTACTTATATGAACTTGGTGAAGCATGAAACTGAAGACCAAATTTCGGTGGCTAAAGAGTTAGCAAAATTACCGTATGTTGACGCGAATAGAATTGGTATTTGGGGATGGTCTTTTGGAGGACATATGAGTACGAACTGTTTATTAAAAGGAAATGATGTATTTGCAGCAGCTATCGCTGTGGCACCAGTTACTACATGGCGTTTTTACGACACAATTTATACAGAACGTTACATGCGTACACCAGAGGAAAACCCGGCAGGGTATGATGATAACTCGCCATTGAATTATCCAGAATTATTAAAAGGAAAATATTTACTAATTCACGGAACAGGTGATGATAATGTACATGTTCAAAATGCTTATAGAATGGCAGAGGCTTTAATTCAAGCAAATAAGCAATTTGAGTGGGGAATGTATCCGGATAAGAATCATGGTATTTATGGAGGAAATACTCGTTTACACCTGTATACCAAAATGACCAACTTTATTAAAAACAACTTATAAACTAAAACAATATATTATGGCTAAAAATGTAGCAACCGAACGGGAAATATTTGGACATCCAGTAGGATTATTTATGTTGTTCTTTACAGAAATGTGGGAACGTTTTTCATACTACGGTATGAGAGCTCTACTGGTTTTATATTTAATTAGCGAAGTAGCAAGTGATAATCCGGGTTTAGGGTGGACTAAAAGTGATGCTAGTAGCTTATACGGTTGGTACACAATGCTTGTTTACATTACTCCAATCATTGGCGGGATTATTGCTGATAAAATTTTAGGATTTAGAAAAGCCATTATTATAGGAGCTGTGTTAATGACATTAGGGCACATATCGTTAGCTTTTGAACCGATGCCAGCGTTTTACTTAGGACTTGGTTTATTAATTATAGGAAATGGTTTTTTTAAGCCAAATATATCTTCAATTGTAGGGCAATTATACCCAGAAGGAAGTGATAAAAAAGATTCAGGGTATACTATTTTTTACCAAGGAATTAACGTAGGAGCTTTCTTGGGGTCAATTTTATGTGGTTATTTAGGAGAAACTTTAGGTTGGCATTATGGGTTTGGATTAGCAGGTATATTTATGTTTATAGGATTGATTCAGTTCCATTTAGCACAAAAAATGTTTGGAGAAATTGGATTAGCGCCAAAGAAAGAAGTTTCTAAAGAAACTACAGAAATAGAAAAAAAGCCATTAACAAAAGTTGAAACTCAGAGGTTAATAGTTGTTGGTGTTTTAGCATTTTTCTCTATCTTTTTCTGGGCAGCTTTCGAGCAAGCAGGTTCGAGTATGAATATTTTTGCAAGTGAATATACTGATAGAAGTTTAGAAGGGACAGGAGTAATTGTATTTAAAATTTTTGGAGCTTTACTATCAGCTTTACCAGTAATAATTTTAACATGGTTATTTGTAGGAATGTTTAAAGCAATTGGTAAAACGTATGCTACAGCAATGATGTTTATGGCACTAAGTGTTGTTATTTTGTGGGGAATTATTGGATATATGATTTATAATCAGTTTTTTGATGAAAACCCGGAGGTACCAGCAACATGGTTTCAAAGTTTAAATGCGTTATTTATCTTCACTTTAGCACCATTATTTTCTTGGGTTTGGCAAAAATTAGCAAAAACAAAATATAACCCTAACGGACCTCAAAAGTTTGCTATTGGATTAATATTACTTGGATTAGGTTTTATACCAATGGTACTTGGAGCAGCAAATGTTGGAGGAGATTCCATACAAAAGGCTAGTATGATCTTTTTAGTTTTAGCTTACCTATTACATACTATGGGAGAGTTAAGTTTATCACCAGTTGGTCTTTCCTATGTAAATAAATTGTCACCAAAAAGATTATTAGGTATTATGTTTGGTATTTGGTTTTTTGCATCTGCCATGGGTAATATGATTGCAGGAACTTTTTCAAGTTACATGGAAAAGATAGCTCAAGAATCTTCTATGTCTGATTTCTTTAATATCTTAGTTTGGATTCCAATTGGAGGAGGTATAGTATTATTCCTTTTAAGTTTTCCACTTAAAAAGTTAATGCACGGAGTAAAATAATAAGGAGCATTTAACCTCATGATAATCTTTATCATGAGGTTTGTTACATATAAACGATAAATAAATATGAGTTCAGTTACATCAAACGATTTTTTTAAATCAAAAGTATTAGGGCATCCATCAGGGTTGTTTGTGCTATTTTTTACAGAAATGTGGGAGCGCTTTTCTTTTTACGGAATGCGTGTTTTATTAGTTAACTTCTTAACAGCAGCAGCTATTGGAACTAACCCTGGTTGGGAATGGTCAGCAGAAAATGCAGGTGCTTTATTTGGTACTTATGCAATGTTATTGTATTTAACCCCAATTTTAGGAGGAATTTTAGCAGACAAATTAACAGGATATCGTTGGGCAGTTGTTATAGGCTCTATTATTATGACACTTGGTCACGCTGCTATGGCTATTGAAACTGAGTTTTGGTTGTATGTAGGTTTAGCTTTATTAGTAATTGGTACAGGTTTCTTTAAACCTAATATGACATCTATTATTTCTGAGATGTATAAAGACTTACCAGAAAAAAAAGATGGAGCATATACTATATTTTATATGGGAGTTAATGCAGGAGCTTTCTTTGGAATGATGTTATGTGGATATTTAGCTGAAAAGATAGGTTGGTCTTGGGGGTTCGGTTTAGCAGGAATTTTCATGTTATTAGGTACTTTACAGTTTTGGTTAGCAAAACCATTATTTGGAACTATAGGAGATGTTCCTTCAAAAGAAGAAAATAATGTTGTTGAAACTTCTGGTCTAAACTCAAAAGAAGAGGATAAAAGAAATCCTTTCACAGGTTTAGATAAAATATTAATTGTAATTTCCTCTGTTATAGGTTTAGGATACGCTATTAACGATCCTTTATCAAAAATTGGAGGTATAGATGTTTTTGGAGCTCTTAAAATAGGAAATTTTGAAGGACAATATGTAGCTGTACTGTTTGGGTTAATAGTATTTTTAGTTTTAACTATTTCTCGTATATCTCGTTATGCTAAGGTTGTACGAGATAGAATGATTGCTGTAATTATATTTGCTTTTTTTACTGTTTTCTTCTGGATGAGTTTCGAACAAGGAGCTTCTTCTTTAGTGCTTTTTGCTCGTGATAATGTTGATAGAGTTTTAACAGGTAATGCACAAACAATTTTTAATATTGTAAATACACTATTAACTGTAATTCCCTTAGCTATTATTACTTGGGTACTAATTTTATTAGGAAAAGAAACAGGAAAAAGAATTCCTGTATCCAACTTTGTATTAGCAATATGTTTTCTGGGAGTTTGGGCATTGGTAGGTTGGATGTTATATCGTGAGTTTTCAGCAGAAGCTTCTGAAATAACGGTATCATGGTTTTCAATATTAAACTCATTTTTTATTATAGCCTTTGCTAATTTCTTTTCTAAATGGTGGGATTCAAAATACAACCCGTCTGCAGCTGTAAAGTATGGATTAGGACTAATTATAATGGCAGTAGGTTTTGGGTTGTTAGCATTTGGATCTTATGGAATAACCGATGGTGTTAAAGTGAGTATGATATGGTTAATATTAGCATATTTGTTTCATACCTTAGGGGAGTTATGTCTTTCTCCAGTAGGTTTATCATATGTATCTAAATTAGTACCTGCAAGAATGATTGCATTTATGTTTGGTATGTGGTATTTAGCAATAGCAATAGGAAATAAAGCAGCAGCTGTTTTAGGAGGTCAAATAGAAAACATAACAAAAGAATATAGCCTATCAACATTCTTTTTAATTTTCACAATAGTTCCAACATTAGCAGGATTGTTAGTAATAGCTTTAAATCCGTTAATTAAAAAACTAATGCATGGAGTTAAATAACTCTAAATAAAAGTTAAAACAATATTTTTAGAACCTGTCAATTTTAAATATTGGCAGGTTTTTTTGTAATTTTGGAACACTTATTGAGACTTAAAGGGTATGAAAAAAATAATATTAATAGTAGTTTTAACCTTTATTTCATATGGAGTAAAGGCACAAGACAAGGTAAATTGGTTAAGCTTTGAAGAAGCGATGGAAATGAGTGAGAAAGACCCTAAACCAATTTTAGTAGATATTTACACCGATTGGTGTGGTTGGTGTAAAAAGATGGATAAAACCACTTACAAAAACAAAGTAATTGTTGAGTATATCAATACACACTATTACCCAGTAAAGTTAAACGGAGAAGCTAAACATGATATTACATTTCAAGGAAAAACCTTTAAATACCAGTCTCAGGGAAGAAGAGGTTATCACGAGTTAGCGGCTGCTATTATGAAAGGACAATTAAGTTATCCTTCAACAGCTTTTTTTAATACTGATAAGCAATTATTACAAAACGTACCTGGCTACTTAGAAGAAAAAAGATTTGAGAAAATACTGGCGTATTTTAACAAAGATAATTATAAAAATACACCTTGGACAGAGTTTGAAAAGAACTTTAAAAGTGCCATGTAAAAACTTATTCTTTTATAATATAAGCACCATTTTGACCAGTATACCAAAATGGTGTTTTTTGTTTATAACAAGTTTCTTTCCACCCGTTAATGTACGATTTGTAATTACTTCCATCAGCAATGATTTGCTTTGGTTTTAGCCAAAAAATAAGTCTGCTTAAATTTATTTTTGGGTTATTTTTTAAAACCACTATTGGGTTTTTAAGTTTTTTTATTTGATACATCCCTAAACTATCTACAATTAAAATTTGTTTGTTACTGAAAGAAGCAATGTATGATATCGAATCAATATTTTTAGAAATAATGCCTTGAGCAACTCTGTAAGATTGTAAAATTTTTTCTTGCAGAAGAATAGAGTCATTTAGTGAACTAAAAACGTTAAGCTCGTTCCTGTTTCTTTCTCCTAAAATTGAATACCTACTTTTATGAAATACAATAAATTCACTTTTGTTTACTCGCTGGCTTTTTTCATATAAATAAACCCCTTGTAAAATAATAGTTGAAGTTAGAAAGAGTACAATATTATTATAGGTTTTACGAAACCAAAGTTGAAATAAGAAAATAATGAATATGTACCAAGCTATCATTGCTTCAAAAGACATAGAAAGTTCTTTCAATAAAAACACTTCTTGTTTCGAAACCCAACTAACAAAATAATTCATCAAAGAAATAATTGATCCATATATATTCGCCAAGAATTGAGGCAATATATTAAACGTTGCTAGTATAATAATTACAATTCCACCAAACAAAATTGTACCTAAAAAAGGAATGATAATTAAGTTAGATAGGATAAACAACCCTGGAAACTGATGAAAGTAATACAAGCTAATTGGTAAAATTCCTGCTTGTGCAGCTATAGAAACTGTAAATAATTGCCAGCCTTTGTCGAGAAATCGTAATTTAGGTGTCCAAATACTGTAAAGTAAAGGTTGTACCCAAACAATACCAAAAACTGCTAAATAACTTAATTGAAACCCAACATCAAATAAAAACATCGGTTTTATTAAAAGTAAAAATAGCATGGAGCTTATTAAAGAAAACTCAATAACCTTTTTTCGTTTAAAGGATAACCCGATAGCTACAAAAGTAAACATAGTTACTGCTCTAACTACTGAGGCAGATAAACCAGCTATAAAAGCAAATGACCAAAGTAAGAAGATAACACAAACGACTTTAATGATTGTTCCATGCGGAAGGTTTTCTAAAGGTTTAAGTAGATAGGAGAGTAGTAATAATAAAATTCCTACGTGGAGTCCTGAAATGGCAAGAATATGAATAGCGCCTGCGTTGGTGTAGCTTTCTAATAACTCTTTTGAAATTTCTTGACGTTGACCAAGCAATAGAGCATTAATCACAGCAAATTGATCGTTTGTAAAATGATACTTTTTTAAGGAAGCTTGTATTTTACCTCTAATATGAGCAGATAAACTGATTAAAGAAAGCTTTGAGTTTTCAAGTTTTTTGAATTGATGATTATCTATAAATACTTGATGATAAACATACTGTTTTGCTAAATATTGTTTGTAATCAAATTGATGTGGATTTAAAGGCGGAATTAATTCTTTAAAAGGAGTTTTGATAAATATTCGATTACCCACCTTTAATATAGGTGATAAACTGTCCTTTTGAATATTTAGAAGAATATATCCAGTGGTTTTAGTAGAATCTACTTGTGAAACTTTAACTACATATTTTGTATAGTAGTTCCCTGGTTTTAATACTTTTTGTACATCAAGTATATAAGTAGAATTCTTAGTTAATTGATGTTTATAATGGCTTACATAATTCTTTGGATTGTGAATATAGGTGGTGCTAACCCCGATAAAAACAAAGAACAATAATGTGACTATACTAAAAGCTTTTCGCGCTTGAGTTCTTTTTAAGAAATAAAGAATGACAAGAAACCCTATTAAAGAATAAAACAAGTATATAAAATTATACAGCCATATCTGTGTATAAAACTGAAGAGTTATTCCAATAATAAGGCACACCAAAAAGTGAGAAGGAGGGTATTCTAAAATTTTTTTCATAGCTCTCTAAAGTTATGAAAAAACTATGAATATGAAAGAATTTAGTCATTAGGGTTAGTTAAACCCATTGTAATTACGGTTGTAGAATGTTAACTATATTCTATAATTCCAAATGTCAAAAAAATAATTCCAAATATTAAGAATAAATATTTAACAAAAAAGTCTTTTTTAGGTAAATAGAAATTCTCTTCAGGGGCATTGGGATCATAATATATTGGGGTTACTTCTCCAATTTTAAATTTTGAATTGTTTTTTCCTTTTACTCGTATATTTTTTATTTCCCCATCTACTATTTGTTCAAATATTAAAATAGGGAATTTTAATATTACTTCATTATAGTTTCCTGGTTCAGAGTCTTTTCTTTTTTCAGTAATATAAGATACTACTCTAGCATTAGTGAGAATTCCATTTCTTTTAATCTTATTATTTTTAATCATCGTTTTTAATGATAAAAACAAAAAAACAACTCCTAGTATTATAAGTAAGTAGTGCATGATTTAGGTTATTGTAGTTGACGTTATTAAAGATATGAGTTAGTTTTAATAACAGATATTCATAGCTAGCTAAGTTATCCAAAATAGAATTAAAACCAAACAAAAAGCAATCTCAAACGAGATTGCTTTTTAATTTTATATAGTTTTTTGAAATACTTTATACAACTTCAACAAACAAACCTTCGGCTGTTTTTTCAACTTTAGCAAGGTTGTTTTTAGTTAATCCTTTAATGGTTTTGTCCCACTTTTTATTAGACAAACCACTTTGAGATTTTAAATCATTTAAACCTATTTTTTCAGCTTTTTCTAATAAAGCTAGTACAGCTTTTTCGTCGTCGTTTAACTCAACTGTAGGAGCTTTCTTCTCAGGTTTCATCTGTGGGAAGAATAATACTTCTTGAATTGACGGATTGTTCGTTAAATACATAATTAAACGATCCATTCCAATTCCTAATCCAGAAGTAGGAGGCATACCATACTCTAACGCACGTAAGAAGTCTTGATCGATAAATTCTCCTGCTTCATCATCACCACGTTCAGCTAATTTTAATTGTGCTTCAAAACGCTCACGTTGATCGATAGGGTCGTTTAATTCAGAGTATGCATTGGCAATTTCTTTACCACATACCATTAACTCAAAACGTTCAGTTAATTCAGGATTGTCACGGTGTTCTTTACACAATGGAGACATTTCTTTTGGATAATCGGTAATGAATGTTGGTTGAATGTAGTTTCCTTCACACTTCTCACCAAAAATCTCATCAATTAACTTTCCTTTACCCATCGTGTCATCTACCTCGATACCCATGTCTTGAGCAGCTTTACGGATTTCATCTTCCGATTTTCCGTTGATGTCAAAACCAGTAAAGTGTTTGATAGAATCTGCCATGGTAACACGTGCATACGGAGCTTTAAAATCTACCTTATACTCTCCAAAAGTAGCTTCCGTAGTTCCGTTTACAGCTAAAGCACAATGTTCTAATAATTTCTCGGTGAACTCCATCATCCAGTTGTAGTCTTTGTAAGCTACATAAATTTCCATGGCTGTAAATTCTGGGTTGTGAGTTCTGTCCATTCCCTCATTACGGAAGTTTTTAGAAAACTCATATACACCGTCAAAACCACCAACAATCAAACGCTTTAAGTATAATTCATTCGCAATACGCATGTATAAAGGAATGTCTAGTGCGTTGTGATGTGTAATAAATGGTCTTGCAGCTGCACCCCCTGGTATTGGTTGTAAAATTGGCGTTTCTACTTCAAAATATCCAGCATCGTTAAAAAACTGACGCATCGCATTGAATAATTTTGTACGCTTTACAAAAACCTCTTTTACCTGTGGATTCACAACTAAATCAGCATAACGTTGACGGTAACGCATCTCAGGATCAGTAAAACCGTCAAAGGTATTTCCTTCAGCGTCTACTTTAGGTAATGGTAATGGCTTTAAAGACTTACTTAATAATTTGAAATCTTTAACCATTACTGTGGTTTCTCCAACTTGAGTTTTAAACAACTCTCCTTCAATACCTACAAAATCACCAATATCTAATAACTTTTTGTATACTTCGTTGTATAAAGTTTTATCCTCACCAGTACAAATTTCATCTCTGTTAAAGTATACTTGAATACGTCCTTCACTATCTTGCAATTCAGCAAAAGAAGCTTTTCCTTGAATACGACGAGACATTAACCTACCAGCAATAACTACCTTCTTACCTTCCTTAAACTCCTGTTTAATCTGTTTGGAATTTGAATTGAATGGAAATAAATCTGCTGGATATGGATTGATACCCAGTTCACGTAATTTTGATAGTTTTTCTCTACGTACAACTTCTTGTTCTGATAATTGCATTGACTTAATTTTTAAGTAATTTTAATTTAAAGGTGCAAAGATACAATCAATTACAAAATTAGACAACGGTAGTATCACATAGATTTTATAAAAAAGTTATTTTTTATTTGTGAGTTTCTAAAAAGAATGTATATTTGCAGGCTGTCTAATTTTAAAAGGACAGCATTTAGTTGTGTTGTTAGATACTTTAAATAGTATCATGGTTTTGTTAACCAATGGAAAGCTTCCCTTAGATGGGTTGCTTTTTTTTTGCATTTTATTTACGTTTATTCTGAAGCTATTTCCCGCTTTCCGCACTCGCTCTCTTCGAAAAGCTCAAACAAATGCTTCAATCTGGGGACTAAGTGTAATTGCTGACTTCTTAAATCATGAATACCTGTCATTCCAAACGAGGTACGAGGAGGAATCTCATGATTGGAAGTAAAAAGCTAAATATAGCGAGCTTATTCCTAAAAGAAAGCACCTTTATACTCCCAAAACTTAACAAAAAATAGCACTAAGAATACCATAGAAATTGAAAACTTAATGGTTGCAGAAGCTAAAAAACCTAAAAAAGCACCAAATGATGCCTTGATTGCTCTGTTAGTGTCTTTGCTATCATAAATCAATTCACCAACCAAAGCACCTACAAAAGCGCCAATTAAAATTCCGAAAGGAATAGGAGAGAGTAGTCCAATAATTAATCCGATAGTAGTGCCATATACTCCATATTTGGTGCCGCCAAAACGTTTAGTTCCCATAGCAGGGATAAAGTAGTCAAGAAAAAAGATAATGACAGCAATAGCTAAAGTGATTCCCAAAAATGTCCAGTTTTGAGGAACAGCTTTTGTTAAATGTAATAATAACAAACCTACCCAGCTAGTAATAGGGCCTGGTAATACTGGTAAAAATGAACCAATAATTCCTAAACAAGCAAATACAAAACCGAGTATTACTAAAAATATATCCATTAACCTTTTTATTGATAAGACGAAGATATAAAAGCTTTGTTACATATTTATTAACTATAAAATTAGTTTAAACTAATTTTATAGTTATATTTGTTTCGGAAATATTTATAAAAAGATATCATGAGTAAACAATTAACGAAGGCAGAAGAGCAAATAATGCAGGTATTATGGAAGTTAAAAAAAGCTTCAGTAAAAGAAGTAATAACTGAATTACCTGAGCCAAAACCAGCATATAATACTGTTTCAACTATTATAAGGATTTTGGAGACCAAAGAGTTTGTGGGGCACGAGTCAAAAGGTAGGGGATATATTTACTATCCATTGGTAGAAAAGTCTGAGTATAGTAATGAGAGTTTACATAAGTTAATGAACGGCTATTTTGGAGGTTCGTTCAAGAGCATGGTGTCGTTTTTTATGAAAGAAAACAAAATGGATATTCAAGAACTAGAGAGTATTTTAAAAGAGGTGAATAAAAATAAAAAGTCATGATAAATTATATCATTCAAGTTGTATTATTCCAGGTGCTTTTTGTGGCGGTGTATGATTTCTTTTTAAGTAAAGAAACTTTCTTTAACAAAAATAGATGGTACTTGTTAAGTACTGCACTGCTTTCTTTTGTGTTGCCTTTGTTTAAAATTTCAACAGTTCAAAAAGCAGTACCGCAAGAATATTACACTTTGTTGCCAGAGGTAGTGTTGTCACCTCAAAAAGTCATTGAAAAAGCGGCTTGGTATCAATCCATTAACTATTTAGATGTATTATTTTTAGGTGGATGTATATTGTTTTTTATTGTGTTTTTAGTGAAATTAGAGCGTATTATACGATTAGTTTTAAGGTATGGAACTACCCGAAAGGACAATTATAAATTGATATTCCTTCCAAAGGAAACAAAAGCCTTTTCATTCTTCAATTATATTTTTTTAGGAAAGGATATTCCATCGTCAAAACAAGAAAAAATTATTCAGCACGAATTAGTACATAGCGAACAGAAACACACATTAGATTTGTTGTTTTTTGAGTTTTTGAAAATAATTATGTGGTTTAATCCAATGGTGTATGTGTACCAGAATCGTATATCGTTAGTTCATGAATATATTTCAGATGCTGTAGCCAGCAAATCAGATAAAAAAGAAAATTATATCAATCATTTACTCGCTGATATTTTTCAGGTCGAGCATATTTCATTCATTAATCAATTTTATAAACATTCATTAATCAAAAAACGAATTATTATGATGACGAAAACACAATCAAAAAAAGTTAAACAATTAAAGTATTTATTACTAATACCTCTCTTAGGAAGTATGATTTTGTATACAGCTTGCTCAGACGAGAATAAAGGTAGTCAAGCTATTGCGAAAAAAGAATTAGTAACTATTTATAACAGTAAAGATGGAGAAATTACTTCAGTTAAAGGAGAAAAGAGTACGTATTTAGATCGTTACTTTGGAGAGAAGATAGACTTAGGTAAAGAGTTGTCAATTAATGATTTATCTGAAGAAGAAAAGAGTGAGTTTTTAGCTCTTAAAGAGAGTTTAGAGGACGAGGGTTCAGTGTTGGGAGTTAAAGTATATAAAAGAACAAGTAATAGGAAGATTATAGCTTATGACTTAGTTAAAATAAAAGTAAAAGAAATGGTTGATAAAGGTGGAAGTATACCTTTCTCACTTTTAGATAAAGCACCAACTTTCCCAGGGTGTGCTGAAGGAGATAAAGATTGTTTCAATAGAAGCTTACAACAATTTGTAGTTGATAATTTTGATGCTTCTTTACCAAAAACTTTAGGATTATCTTCAGGAAAAAAACGAATTTATGTGCAATTTAAAATAGATAAAGAAGGTAAAGTAATGGATGTAAAGGCAAGAGCGCCACACCCAACTTTAGAAGAGTACGCAGAAGAATTGGCACAAAAATTACCACAAATGCAACCAGGCGAACATAATGGTAAAAAGGTAAGAGTAGGTTATACTTTACCAATTACTTTTAACATCCAATAAATTAAGTATATTGGTCACCAATAACCAATGAACAACACCAAAAATAGAAACGTGAGAAATAAAATTTTACTTATTGTTTTTGTAATAGGAATTTTAAAAGTCGAGGCACAAGTTTCGACTTTTAAAACTATTGATAGTTTAGTGAATATAGGACGTTACCAAACAGCATTAACAAAGTTACATGAGTTAGATACTACTTTTCAATCAACCTCAAAAGTAGCATCTATTTACGCTTCAATTGATGATTATAAAAAAGCTTCTATATATTACGAAAAAGCATTGGAGTTAAAAGATGATTATTCAGTAAAAATAAAGTTAGCAAAAGCTTATAAAAAAGAGAATAAACTACAAAAAGCTATTGATGTTTATGAAGGTATTATAAATGATGATGCTGAAAATTTACTCATTAAGTATCAATTAGGAAAATTGTATACACAAACCAAGCAACCTGCAAAAGCAATCGATACTTTTAAAAATATCATTCAGCAAGATAGTACAAGTGCAAATTATTATTACCGATTGGGAGTTGCTTATGGAATGTTAAAAAAAAGAAATCTAAAAATAAATAGTTTTTTAGAAGCTTATAAAAATGATACAACTCACATTAAGTCTATTCACCACTTAGCATTAGCCTACACTTTATTAAGAGATAAAGATTCAGCAAACATTTTTATAAATAAAGGTTTGGTAGTGAACCCAAATCATTATTATAAGCAAAACCAAAAATACAGCTTTTTAACCCCTTTTTCATCATTTTAGTTTAATTACACCTTAATTTTTTTACACCTAAATTAACATTTAATTGATTTTTGCCCGATTTTATTTTAATTGGGCTTTAATCTTTTTTTAATTTGTGTAAGAGGCAAATGTTAAAAAGTGTTAAAAAAACTTCAGGGTTTTCCCTAATTATAAAACAAAACAATTAGGGGTATTGTGTATTGCACCAATTTAAAAGAGTGTTTAGCTTCGCAACCTATTAAAAGGGGATTCTTAAAATTTAAAGTATTTTTTTGCATAGTTGCAAAGCTTGCGTTAAATTAGCAAACCACATATAAAAAAGCCTGTTAAGAAGGTAGTTTTCTTTAATTTTGAGTTTTTATAAACTTTAAAATATTAATTATGAAAACTTTAAAAAACTTGTTTGTGATTGCTATGGTATTAACCTTCTCATTTTCATTCACTTCATGTACAGATGATGATGAGAAAATAGAAATTATAGAAGAAATAAATAAAGAGCGTGAAAAAAACTCTACAACCGAAGAAAACCTTGTCGACCCAAAAGATGTCAAGCCACCTACTAATGGGTAGTTTTATAGCATTGATAATAGCTTTGTCTCCATTGCTGTTTTATTCATATAAATTAGGGGTCTTTCCAAATGGTAAAGTTTGGAAAACCCCTTTTTTCACGTTAACAAGTCAATACTACGAGAGTCTTTCCACTTTTTCTTGGGTTCTATTAGGTAAATTAACACCTCTTTACCTTTTATGTATTTGGTTCTTTACATGCAGGTATTGGTGGTATTGGGCTATTATCATACCGATAGGTATGTATATCTTTCAAATAGTATCATTGTTTAATGATGAGTTTAATCTTAAAGATGAACCTGTAGAGTTAATTTACATATTTCCTTATATGCTTATTGTAGGGGTTGGGCTGTATTTTATACGAAAAAAGATATTAAAGTACATTGAAATGTTTAACTTGAAAGAACAGATTGAATCTGAGGTTAAAAAAGTAGAGTTAGAATTAGAAAGATAAAGTCCCTTCGATTATGTGCAGTAACTGTAATAGTTTGAAAAAGTTAGAGAAAGAATTAGAAGAATTAAAAGGAATATACCCGTTTTTAACTAATAATCAACGTGTTGATAGATTGAATTCAATTAGAAAAAAGTTGCTTTTGGAGATAATAGAATTGAAAACAGGTGAAAAAAAACGGTTTGAAGAGTTTAAAAAAGTTAACTTTCTTTATGAATCTCTTTCTTTGAATTAGATTCAATACTTTCAATCTCGCTTTCTATTTTTATTTTTAGCCTTATAGCTTCCATAAAACACTCGATATCCTCTATTTTACGTAATACTTTATCGTTAGAAGATATTAGCAAAGGGTAAATCTTCATTAATACCTTATTTGCTATTATATCCTCTACGCTTAAATTTGACTTTTCACTATCTGTAAAGGGTAACGAATTTTCTACATTTCGTTTATGTTCTTTTTTGTTACCCTTTTTGTTACCCTTTGAAAGAGTAACGTTATCTGTATTTTCCGTTTTAATAAAATCAACACTTTTTATCATTTCTCCCTTACCTAAGATTAACCATTCAGGGCTTAAGTCAGGGTATGTATTGAGTATACACTCAACCTTTGAAGCTCCGATATCTTTAACTTTATCCAAAAAACCGTTAGAAAGCCCAGTTTCTTTATAAAACTTGTTCTTGCTAAGGCCTTTGTAATCAATAAAAGATAGTATTCGCTCTATAATCATTTTTATATTTTTAGACTATTTACTATATTTTTTTGGATTTATATAGTATATGCTCTATATTTGCATAGTAATTTATTAGCAAATATAAACAAATATGAGTACACTCGCCGAAAAAATTAAAAGCTCCCGCACTACCCCTTACCAAAAGATAGCTATAGAATTTGATACAAGCGAGGATTATGTAGGCCAAATAGCAAGGGGTGACAGAATACCTAAAAGAGGTAAGGGATTAAAGATTCAAAAACGCTTAAATGAACTGTTTAATCCTGTTGAAAAATGAAAAAGTGCATAAAAAATCATTTTAAGTCAATACTGAGGAGCGAACAAAAGAAAGTCTATTGTTTAGATTCAAAAAAGGAAATGATTGCGACATACTACACATTCTTAGGTTTTTTTGTGTGTGTTAAGTATGAAGAGATGGAGGAACCAGTATTAGGTATTTAATCATAAGATAGTTTTAGTAGTTAGTTGATTATCCCGAGTGGCACACTCTCAGGTTCGAGTCCTGAGCGGGAGCAAAGTTAAAAAGTACAAATGCAATTACAACAAGGAGATATCATCATAAAATCAAGCAAAGGAGAGTCTATTTATTGGATTTCTGAGCGCTTGTTGATGTCTGTTTGTGAAATAACCGAGAATTACCTAAGGAAAGTAAGGGCTAAGTACAAAAAAACAGTCCCTGCACGCTATCAATCAAATGAGTTTTTACCTGATACTGGTAAAAGTTGGAGATGGGCAAAGACAAAACACGGGTTTTATTACTGTTACGACAATTTACCCGATAGAAAGCCTAATTTCTATAAAAGCAAGTTAGGTACTGAAAAAGACTTAAAAGATGCTTTAAAGCAGCTTAAAACCACCTCTAAAGCCGCTTTAAACGAAATTGTAAAGCAGCAAATCGTACATCAAATCACAAATAAAGTTAGGAATGAGGATATACACTACTACATGTATAACGATTTAGTTCCGTTTTCTGACAAAAAAGCAAAAGAACTGGCTGAAGCATTGGCTTGGTGTAGTTTTATAAAGCATTCATATGAAACAGAGAGCTTTAAAAATTTTGGTGTACGTAAGAAAAAAGACTTTTTAGAAGTATGTACGTCTATCTTACAAGAAAAGAAACTCGAAGGTTTCAAAGTAAGCAGCGCTGCATATTTAAGAAATAAGATATCAAACTTCCCTTCTAGTGGAGTTTTACCACAAAGAAATTACCTAATATCAAACAAATACGATAACGATAACGCTCGTATTGTTGGAAAACATCAACTTTTTGACGAGGAAACAGGCGAAGTCTTCAGGTTTGATATACATGAGGCCTTAATGTATTACGGTTTTATGAATCCAGGAGGAAGTTCTAAGGAAGCAATAAGACAGATTTATGTTAATTTCTATTGCGAGTCAATCAAAGAGTATGGTTTAGAACCTGTAGCATATAGAACCTTTTGTATGCACTTGGGTAAATTCCATACAGCAATAAAAACCGCTAGAGAAAGACACGGAAAAGACTACTTTAAAAAGTCTGTTCTTACCTATGTTCCTTCAGAAAAATTAAA
This sequence comes from Tenacibaculum sp. SSH1-16, assembly GCF_040104435.1. Classification (NCBI taxonomy): domain Bacteria; kingdom Pseudomonadati; phylum Bacteroidota; class Flavobacteriia; order Flavobacteriales; family Flavobacteriaceae; genus Tenacibaculum; species Tenacibaculum sp. SSH1-16. The sequence continues at coordinate 67,121 of NZ_JBECOV010000011.1, read as the reverse complement.
ATACGCTCATTCATTATTTGCGGGTGATGGTTCAGGAACTATCAACTACAAATACTACAAAAAAAATAAGAAAGGCGAAGAGGTACTTTCTACAATGAAGCTATATGTGATGTTGATTTCAGACGTTGCGAGCCGTCAAATTGTGGGTTATTCATTTTCAAGGAAAGGTTCACACTATGAAAGTACCGAAATGATGAAAGATGCCGTTAAAATGGCTATAAAGAATTGTGATTATCAAACAATGTTTGAATTTGTAAGTGATAACCACTCAGCATTTACTTCAGGAGAAAGTAAAGACTTTTTAAACCTGGTGTTTAACAAAGTGAGAACTATTCAATCAGGAAACTCACAAGCAAACCCTGCCGAGACAGAATTTAGACTCTTTAAACAGTCTTTAAAAGGTCTTGAAAATTTCAGTTCTACGTCTTGGGATGTAGGTATTGAAGGTCAATCAAATCCTGATTACTTAGAGATAAACAGGTTGCCAACCTATGAGGAGGCGGTGTTGCAATTTTACGACATTGTTAATGCTTGGAATAATACACCGCTTCGTGATGGTGTTAAGCCTTGTGAACGATTTGAAAACAAGCATCCAAATTGTGCCAAGAAAGACGAAAGAATACTACGAAGAATCTTTGGTAACACTTCGGAAAAAGATATAAGCTACATGCGAGGTTTTGTGATGGTTACAAAATCACACGGTTACAACCTTACAGACGAATACCTGTTTGAAATACCTGATTATTGGGAAGCAGGTTCTGAAAAGATATCGAAAGCTTGCGGATATAAGAAGAACGCAAAAGTTAAGATTGTATGGGATGAAGAGGGAGCAGATTTGTACACTTTAGATAATCAATTTATTATCTCTTGCCCAAGAGCTACAAAATCAAGTCAATCACATGCAGAAAGCGACGAACTTACTAAGAATGCACTAGGTCATCACTTGAATAGGAAAACGAGACAAGACGAGGCTGTTGATGAGTTTGAACAAGCGCTTTTAGATTCATTTGATGCTTTACCATATACGCATGAAATGGCCTTTGGCAGCAATAAAGAAGATTACAACGCTAAGATGTTGGAAAACGAAACTACTGAAGAGAAAGTATTATCCAAAAAGGAAATTAATAACAGAGATTTTGACGAGGACGAGTGGAATTAGTGCCTCGCCAAACCCCCTTAACTAAATAAATAGTATGGCAAATTTAAGCAAATTTCAAAAGGAAACTGAAATACCTAACGCAATTAAAAGGTATTTAGAAGATGTAGGAACAAACCAAACCCAACTAGGTCGTGATGCTAAAGTTGGTGAGGCGTACATGTCCCACATCTTACAGGGTAAAACCCATATTGGAAAAACCGCAATAAAAGACAAGTACTACTTGGCATTGTGTAATGCTATTGGGTATGAAGTAAAAGTTGAGATTTGGAGACACTTCAACACTAATAACTTTAAAACTATCATAAATGAGCTTAAAAAAGCTCGTAGAAACAAAACGAGGCTTGTTATTGATGCTGACACAGGTGCAGGGAAAACGTATGCTTGTAAGATGTATAAACAAAAGTATCCTGTAGGAACTTTTGTTGTTAAATGTTCAGCGATCGAAAATAGCAAAGAGTTCGCTATAAATATAGCTGAAGTAGTTGGCGTTGAGACTCATGGAACTGCGGGTAAAATAATTAAAAGAGTAGCAAAAAAGCTGTTGAGTTTAGATGATGCTATTTTAATTATTGATGAAGGTGAGCATATCGGTAAAAAAAGCGGGTACATCAACATCATTAAAAGTGCAGCTGACTTGTTAGAGGAAGTAGTTCCTTTTGTCATTTTGGGAATGGGAATAAACGAGATTTTAAGAAAAGGATTTGAGCGTAATAAGCAAAACTTCAGACAAACAGCGAGACGTTTTTCAAAACGTGAAACTTGTGAGCAAAGTATTGCTGAAGACGTAGTGAAAATTTGTGAAGAGTTAAACCTAAGTAAAACAGTACAAAATTGGTTTGCTAACAGGATGCGAAACTTTGATGAATTTAAGGTGTTGGTAGTTGAAGCAATTACTGAAGCTAAGAAGTTGAGTCAACCTGTTACTGTTAGGTTGTTAAACGAATTATACAGCTAATGAAAAGTAAAGCAAACAGAAGGTACTACCTGCACAGATGTGTAAAGAGAATTAAAGGAGTTACTGTGAAAGCAAGGCAAAGAACCGTGTTAGTTCCTTTTGATTTAGAGCTTACAGACAAGCTAAAAGAGTTACAAAATTTAAACTATAGCATACAAACAGAAATTTATTAAACATGGGATTAGAAGCATTAACAGACGAGCAGATAAAGCAGGAATACGAAAGAAGACAACAAAAGTCTATTGAGCAAAAAGAAGCGCAACGCAAGGCTTATGAGGATTTAAAAGACGAAACGATAAATAAGCTTTGCAAAAGAGCTTGTGAAATTCACGATACACTTGCAGTTTTTAAAGTAGAATCGTTTGAGGACATGCAGTCATTGTACACTATTCTACAAGAGTACAGTTCAAGACATGCGGACGGAAAAGGAAATTTTAAGATTGAAAATGCAGATTTTAGAATTTCATACAAGCGTCAAGGTAAGCCAACCTTTGACGAGCGCTCAATACAAGCAGAAAAACACATTATTGACTTTTTAAACTCTAGGTATTCAGGAGACCAGGACACCAAAGATTTAATTATGTCTTTACTCGAGCGTAAAAATGGCGACTTAGATATCAATCTTATTCAAAAGCTGTATCAAATGGAAGATAGGTTTGACGATAAGAACTGGAAACGAGGTATTGAGTTGTTAAAAGAAAGCTACAAGTACAGTCATTCAAAAGATTACATACGCTTTGAGCGTAAAACTGAAACGGGCGAGTTTTCCCCTATCGTCCTTCAGTTTTCAAAAATTTAGTTTTCCAAGGGGGTATCCCGAGTGGCACACTCTCAGGTTCGAGTCCTGGGCGGGAGCTAATGGCCTAAAGCCCTTGTTTAAGTACAGGGGCGATAAAAGGCTTTAAAATTGAAGAAAAATGACTAAAGAAAACCAAAAAAACAGATTGCTGAGTAAGTTCTCGAGAGAGAATTTAGAGCAAAGCGTTTACATGCAAAGCAACGGTAGAACCTTTGATATTGACATGTTAACAACTGATGAGCTACAAGGGCTTTTTTACTTGTTCTTTCCTATGGAAAAACCACAAAAACAAGCTAAAAGGGTTCTTGATTTAGAGCAAGAAAAAGAGTTGAAAAGACTACGTTCTGTAATTCTTTCAGATGCTCAAAAAATAGGATTGTACACCCCTGGAGATTGGACTCGATTTAATGAGTTTATGAGTAAGTCTAGTGTACTGAAGAAAGGTTTAAACAGATACAAGTTAGACGAGTTTCCTGAGCTTATAAAGCAATTTAAAAGCATGAGGTACAGGTTTGATAAAAGTAGAACGGTTGTAGGTTCTAAAGCTTGGTATCAGGCGTTAGGTTTAACACCTTCTTTAAACTAAAAAAAAGTTCTAAAGCCATACGACAATAGAACTCTTTTGATGAGTAGCACCACAAAAGTAATAAAAACTCGTATGGCTTACAACAAAAAAAATTATTACAAGCGAATAATTAAGGTTCAGACCCTTGTTCTTGAGAAACAAAATGAGGGTAAGCGCTTGTTTTTGAAAGAAATATACTGGGAATACGTGTATCCTGAGTTTAATATATGCTACAGGACATTTCACACCTGGTTAGGGACTCCTGCCAAACGAGAGTTGAAGAAAATACGAGAACAAGAAGAATTACAAAAACAGATACAACCAAAATTAGAATTATGGTAAAACAGAAACAAAAATTAAATGAATGCGATTTTATTGACGCTTCAGAACAATTAGGCGTTACTGTGGCAATTATTAAGGCCGTTTGCGAAGTTGAAGCTCCAAGAGGTGGTTTTTTGCGTAACGGTGAGCCAACGATACTTTTTGAGCGCCACAAATTCCACCAATTTACTGGAGGAGTTTATTCAAAAAAGCGTCCTGATATTTCAAACCCAAGACCAGGAGGTTATTTAGGGTACTCTCAAGAACATTTAAGGCTTCAAGAAGCTGTTGCGTTAGACCGTGAAGCAGCTTTAAAGTCTGCAAGTTGGGGTCGTTTCCAAATAATGGGATTCAACTACAAGCTTTGCGGATTTAGCAATTTACAGCAGTTTATCAATGCAATGTATCGTTCTGAGAAAGCGCAACTAGATGCTTTTATCAACTTCATAAAGTCGGTAAAGCTTCAGGATGAATTGCAGAAAATGGACTGGCACGGCTTTGCGAAATCCTACAATGGTAAATATTACTGGAAAAACCACTACGCTCGAAAATTAGAGAAAGCATACATCAAATACAGGGATGAAAAACTTACAAACAAAAAAGTGCAACCACAAAGGTTCTAAAACCCGAAAGCATGTAGCTTATTTATTCACTATTGAAGTGGTAGAGGTTATTTGCGATGAATGTAAAGAAGTAATTAAAACCCTGCATTTGTAATGGAAAAAATTAGTATTCAAATATCATATAACATCTTAGATATCCTTTGCGATTTATATAACGATGTTATGGAGTATGATAAAAAAAACCCTTCTGAAATTCAATTTAACAAGGGGTTTAAAGCTAATAAAAACATCATTGATTTGCTGTTTGTTCGATTAAAAAAAGAAGTGATTAGTAAAGCGGGAACTAACAAGCTTATAAAGTTGAGTTTTAAATACTATCAAGCGTACTTTTTAATCAATTTTATTAGTGAAAACATCACGTTTGTTAAAGGGATTTATGAGCAAAATTTAATGTTGAGCTTCACTTCTCAAATACATGAAGAGTTATGAGTGAAATGGTTACTACTTATACTGTAAAAGGTCGAAAAACCTCGATTATATGGGAGTTTAAATATGATTTAAACGGTCTTTTAAGCAACTTTAAAATAGTTGAAGGAGAATTGGACGACCAACAAAAGAAATGGCTTTTTTATTATACCAGGTTTCCATATACGGAAAACAAGATTAAGTCTTGGGATAAGGTGTATAAAAACTTTGAAGTTGTAATTGGTGAGCCTGATTTGAGTTTTGACACATTTTGGAACTTGTATAACTATAAAGTTGGAAAACTACAAGCTAAAAAGGCTTGGGATAAGCTAAGTAAATCAGACCAATTAAAGGCGATTAAACAAATCAAAGCTTATGATGGTATGTTGTATCGTAAAAAGATACAAAAAGCCAATCCTGCCACTTATTTAAACCAAAGAAGATTCGACGACGAATTTAATTCAATCCACTAAAAACAATAAAAGATGATAGCATTTATAAAAGATTTTTTCAAAGAATGTCTGTTTTTTCAGACGAAGGACAAACCAACAAAAGTAATTGGTGCAACTGCTTGGGTTATTATAGGGTTAGCTAGTTACTTGTATTATGAAATATCACAACTTATCCCTTAAACAAAAAAACCACTCCTAAGAGTGGAAAATTGCTATGAAAAAGAAAAAGTCTTAGGACGTCTCCAAGACATAGCAAATATAAATCAAATAAATTAAAATCCAAATATTTATGAGTATTGAAGAAATTTATACACAGTATCAAAACTTCACTGTAGTTACTGGTTTTAGACCAAATATTTTGACTCTTAATGAGGAGGCAGCTAACAAACTAGTAAAAAAACTCAATGAGTCATTATCTTTTTCTGTTCCTCCTAAAGTAAGGTTAGATTTTTTAGGTTGTAAAGTCATTCGTTCTAAAGATGTTGACGAGGAATGTATTGAATTTGCAGTAGATATAGAGGGGGTTTTAAACAAAAATGCATCTAAAATGCCATGCCATGTACAACGATAAATGTCCTACTTGCCCAAAATGGGGAACGGGAATGTCTTGTGATTGTGGGCGTTCAAAACACCAATCTCAAGGATTGGGAATAATAGGCCTATTTGCTTTAGGTTTTATTACTGGAGCTTTAATATTTGTTATAGCTGCTGAGCTTTTAAGCTAACAAAATCCCACCACGGCTTTGCGTGGTTTCGACACCACGGTGGGAACTAAGAATATACCAATGAATAGTTTTTTAAATCAATTAGACGAGTTTGGAAAATTCCAAAAAGCAACAATTGTCTATAAAAAATGTCTTAATGCAGGTAAAACAGAGCTAGCTGCAAAGATTAAACAAAAGTATAAGTTATACTTTAAGTCAGACGATGCTGTGGACGCTTTAATTTATTCTTTAAATGGATTGAAACGTATAAATAATCAATTAAAATAAATTAAAATCAAATGAAAGAATTACAAACACGGAGGTTTTCAGAGCAAATTGCAGAAATATTAAAAAGTAAATTTTCTTTAAAGCTTGTATTTGAAGGAGATTTGTTAGTGAACTCTCGAGTTAATACTGAATCAAATCTAGATGTTTTTAAAATCAAAGCTTTGATGGCTATGGCTGAAAGATGGAGCTTTAAGAATCTTGATATTTCACGTTCAGGAGCTGGGTTGAAAATTCAATTTTTAAATCATGTAAAAGGAGGTTTAGGGATTAAAAGTGTAGGTAAGCATGCGGAAAAATTCACTGCTAATTTACCAACTACTAAAAAGGAATTAATCGGCTACCAAAGTCCAAGAGGACTCAGAGAGGAAGGTAAAAGAGTATTAACTTATGATATCGAAATCAATAAAAATTATGACTTTAATAGCTTAAGAAACCTATTGGTTTATTTAGAAACACTATTGTTTTCAATGGAAAAATAAACTGCGAAAAAAAGATGAAAACAGTAATATACTTTTTGACTTATAAGTTAGAAAACGGAATTGAAGGTAGTAGAATGTCTGAATGGCAAGTAGACTTTAAAACAGATGTAAAAAGTCATTTTTATAAATGGTGTGTTGAGCAACAAAGAATAGTTGAAAAAGAACAAGATTCACTATTGTATGTAAAAAGCATTAATCTAATTGAATAATAACAAAATGATAAAAAAGATTTTTAGGTGGGCTTTTAAAAAGGAGTTGTTAGAACTTGAAAAAAAAATGCAAAAGCTCGAAAATCAGATTATAAAAAGCCACAATCAAACGATAGTTGTGGAGAATCTTCTTCAAAATATAGATGTTTCAGTTGATTTACATAAATACGCTCCTAGTTGGGCTGTTATTTCTATCCAGGGAGAAAAATCTGACTACATAAAGTTTGTTGATTTAGGACGAAGTGATATTCAAGAAATACAACGTTTTCTTAGATACTTTGATAGGAAGAGGGTAAAAGTTGATGCTCCGTTTCCTGAAGCAAGATTTTTAAAAATCAATCAATATTAGACTTTGTGACTAACAGGCAGGATATAAGCAATGTTTTTAGTAGTATCGATATGATGAAGCATGTATTCAATACCTTCTATTTCAGTTCTACTATTAGTAGAAAAAGAGGTGTTTCCTATTTTCAGTGTATCCTCATGAGGACTGCGAGAAAATGGATGAACCATTGTTGTTTCTGTGATTTCACAAGAAATGTGATTGAGGTCTATGCTGCATAAATCGAATAAATCTTTCCCTTTAATAATAGTAAATGTATCCATATAACAAATTTAATTAAAAAAATAACAACCATGTCAAAACAAGAAAAATTTAATAGTAAAGAAGAGTTGAATACTATCATAAATATCTTTCGAAAGCAATCACATTCAGCAGAACCTAGTGAAGTTTTGGAGTTTCTTAATGAAGTAGAGGGTTTTGTCGTGAAACTACATCAAATGGGATTTGCTCAAGGTTACGAAAAAGGGGTACAATTCAAAGAAGAAATAGAAGATAATTTAAAATAAAAACCAATGATTAAAAGAACACGAGCCGAAATCTCAAAATGTATTATACATAAAGTGGCTAACAAGTACAATAGCGGGCAAAACGCTTTTTCTGAAGAATTAGTAAGGTTTGACGAAGAAAGCTACGAGCTTTTACTACCTTTCCTATTAAAGCCTTTTGGAACAGAAACGCAAAGTTATCGTTTTACTCATCATGCCGATACCAGGTTAAACAACTTGAACAAGTACGCTTCTAATGTATTTGATGATAGTAAGGATGCAACATTTATAGAGAACTCAAGAAACATTGTAAATCACTTATACGAGCAATCAAATTCAGCTCAGATAAAGACTGGAGACGTTCTTGTTGTTTACTTTGAAGGAATTGAATATAAAGACATTCTTACTGAAGCTGTAGGGGTTTTTAAGATAGAATCTAAATCGGATTTCTTTCAAACGTATTTAGACGGGAACTACTATGATGTAGTTGTTCAAAAGGGAATATCACCTAAAAAGCTAGACAAAGGTTGCTTGATATTGAATACTTCAGACGCTGAAGGAACGGTTGTACTTTCAGTTGACAATAACCAATACGACGCTCAGTATTGGCTTAAAAACTTTCTAAATGTTAGGTATGCAGATGACAAGAACCTGCATACACAAAACTATTTAGAAATGTGTAGAGAGTTTTCTGAAGAAGTTTTAAAACCTGAACAGGGAAAGCTGAAACAAAACGCTTTTTTAGCTGATACAATTGACTTTTTTAAGGAAAATGAAACAGTAAGTTTTGATGATTTTAAGAGTGAGGTTTTACCTAAAGAAACGCATTCACAATTTGAAGAGTATAAGAGTTATTTTGAAAAGTTAAACGACTTGCTCCTTCGTAATACTATTGAAGTGTCTGAAATGGTTTTAAAGAAGGAAAAAAGCAAGTTTAAAACAGACATTAAACTCGATACCAATATTCAAATTAAAATTGATATTGACGCTCCTGATGCTGCTACTGAATACTTAGAGCAAGGTTATGACGAAGTAAAAAAGATGAAATTTTACAAGGTGTTTTATAATGCTGAAAAATAGGAGTTGTACCATGACAGAAACAAACGTAAAAAAGGCAGGATTTGAATTTGAAAAAGAGTACGAACACGACCAGTTCTATACACGACGATATAAAAAAGGAGTTATGCAGGTTGAGTTCACTTATTTGTCGGAAAGGTCAACGCTTGAAAATGTTTATTTAACGATTGACGAAGTAGTGGCCGAAACAGTCGATTATAAAGAACTGTTGATGTTAGATATGATTTTAAATAAGGAAGTTGCGGAAATCCGTAAATAATTATCAATCTGTCAAACTAACTTTGTTCTAAACTTTAAAAATAAACACATTATGACACAAGACGCAATTAACTCAATATCAAAATTATTAGAAATGTACTCTGATGCTACAGGTTTAGAGATTTACAGCTCAAGAAAAGTAACGCTATGTTACAATGACCCGATAACCAAAAATCCTAAAAAACAATCGTTTGAAGGTGATTATGTTGCTATTCCATTAGTTGAATGGATGGAGGAAAATTTATCTGAAGCGTAAAACAGTAATTATGAGAGTACATGAAGTAAAAGTAAAACAACCATTTTATGATGATTTATACTTTAAAAGAAAATCATTTGAAGTTAGAAAGAATGACAGAGATTATGAAGTAGGAGATATACTTCACTTAAAAGAGTTTAGTAATCAGGATTGGCAAAATATGCAAGGAATATTCAGAAAGGTGGTTTACTTGCTTGAAGGAGGACAATACGGAATAGAAAATGGTTACGTAGTGTTAGGTTTAAGAGAAGTTGAAATAAAATAAAAAAGTAGTTAATATTTAAACCTTGTTAAGTCTAAACCCACTCGTTAAAAGAGTGGGTTTTTTGTTATATTTACAATATGAAAAAGGTTACTGTACTTATAATGTTTTTAGTGTCTTTTACGGCCTTTTCTCAGGTTGATTTAACCAGGGATAAAGAAAAGCTTTTTAGATCCGTTTCAACCTATCCAAATGAAAACTTAAAAACTGCTGAAGTCGTTGTAACTAAAAGCATGTACGGCTTAACTTTTGAAAACAAACACTTGTCAGAAAATACAAAAAAGACTGTTAAAAGGTTCTTTAAACAGTCTTTAAATAAGTATTCAAGTCTCAAAAAATACCGTTTAAAACTTGAAAAAAGAATCGACGGTATGTATATCGATGGAATTAAGATATTACATCAACCGTTGTAAAAATCGTTCCTTCTTGTTGTACTTCGTCAATTGCTCCAGCTTGATAATTTGTTTTTGCAATTTTGCTTTTTCCTGTGTAGCTGCACCTGTAGTTTAAAGAATGTGTGTCGGTGATGGTGTCCTCGATGTTTAGTTCTTCAGATAGTAATGTAAATTTACTCGTGTGTTCCGTTTCAATTTCTTTTAAAACTTCATCAACCAGGTTTATAAAATCCATGAACCTTAACGCTTCTTCAGGTGTCTCGTTTAAGCTACTGGTGTCTCTTAATTGTTCCCAACATACACGAAAGGTTAATAATGCTGAAGGCGGATTTTGCAAATAATCGATAGACCATTTTACAAACAAAGCAGGGAATAAATGAGCTTCAAACGCTGATTCATTGTAATCTTGGCCTGCGTATAGGTCAATCGTTTTGATGTATGGTAATCCTTTTTCGGTAAACCTTTCTATGGTTTCAATTCGGTTAAACTTATCGATTATCTTGAGATATAAGTTTTTCATATTAGTTCTTTTTTAATTCGTTAATTACTCGTTTGTGCATGTGTCTTTCAATTCTCCTGGTTAGAACTGCGGACTCGCCCATAAATTGACGTTTAGCGATACGTAGGTTCATTCTACGTGTGTGGCTTCTTACTTTAGTTGTAGCTTTTACGGGTTTTCCGTTTCCTCTTTTAGTCTTTCGTCTTCTTGAGTTTATTTTACGACTATGACTTCTTACGGACACCGTTTTGTTGATAGTTCCACCTTCGTTATGGATTTGGGCGTATGGTACATCAGTACCTATAAAAACATAATAATTCCCTTCAGCTAGTTTGCGAATAGACCGTTTTAGTCGTCCTGATTGACTTAATAACGAGCCTCTCCCTTTTCGTTTTCTAGCTTGCCAACTTTCTCGGCTTCTATCAACCCAATTTTTAGCACGAAATCGCTCTTTAGAAAAGTTGACAGCCAATATCCCCGCTTCATTTGTCATTTTCTTCAGGAATGCAGGCTTGTCAATTTTCTCAAGCTTTTTAAAGAAGTCGTCTTGAAACTTTACACTCATTTTATTACGATTGTTCAGCATTTCTAATAGTTTTCATCATGGTCTCGTTAAACCAATTTTCAACGTCTTGTAACGTTAGTCCTCTTGTTTCGCTTCCTTTGATATTAATGCCTCCTTTGTTTAGTGCATCTATTGTTATGGTGATGTTTCTTACTTTTGAAGCTTCACCAGTAACTTTAGTTACATCGTTTTTCAACTTATCATCAGGATTCGTTGAGTTGGTAGGTGTTTTCGTGCCGTCTCCATAGACTCCCTTGTTAGATTCCTGTTCCTGCTTTTCTTTTTCTTTTTTCTTTTCTTCAGGAGATATCAATTCTAACTTGGCTCTTATGGCTTCCACTTGGTTTTTAGCGTTTTTCGCCCAATCCCATCCTGTTACTTCAGCTATCCATCCAAGTATTCTTTGTAGTGGGTGCATTAATGTATCCAGTAGCACAAGCCCTATTCGTTTTAAACCACCAATGATGCCTTCAGACTTGAAAGCTTCCACGATACTGTCCCAATTTCTTTTTATGAGCATTACAGCATTTATAAGCATCCCTATAGGGCCGAGCATATTTAAAATAACAGAACCCCAAGTATCAAACTTTTTAATAGCGAAAACAATCAACGTTATTAATAAGGTGATAGCAGCTGCAATAAGTCCTACAGGGTTGGCAGCCATAGCAGCATTCAATGCCCATTGTGCAAATGTTAATCCTTTGGTAGCTGCTGCTGCTGCTTGGAAAGCTTTTTGTATTTTAAAGAAAATCATAAGCCCTGTATAGACAGGAATAGCCGTCGTTATCAGGGTTGTTAAGTCGTCAAAGTTCTCGTACACAAAACGCAAAGCAGGTGATAACATATCAAAGATGCCCGCTACAAATGGAAGCACTTTTTCGCCAAGCTTTGAGAATGTCATCTCAAGTTGATTATAAAACGTTGATTTCATTATAGCAAAATCGCCTTCAGCATTTTCTAAAGCTTCTTTTAAGCTAAAAGCAGAACTGTCAAAAGCATTAAACGTGGTTATCATATCTTCAGCTCCCGTCTTCACTTTTGATAAAGCAGCTCTTAAACCTTCAGCTCCACCAATTTTATTAATTACGTTGGTAATGTCCTTGTCCGACATTGTTTTGAACTTGTCGCTAATTTGAATCAAGAGCTTATCGGCTTCTTTCATTGTGCCGTCAGCGTTAAAAACATCAATATTCAAATGCTTCTTTATGTTCTCAGCTTGCGCTCCTAAACTTTGAAAAAACGTTTTTGTTTGATTGGCTGCAATATCTGAGTTTTTGGAAATAGAGGTAAACATGGCAAATATCTTGTTACCAACGTCAACGGTTTGACCTGCTGCACTTGTCGCTCCTGCATATTCTGTTTGTACCTTGGCTAGTTCGTCAAAGGTTGTAATACCGACCTGAACCGTTTTAGCGTTTGAAGCTAAGAGGTTGTCAATTTCGTTCACGCCAATTCCAAAGGCTTTCATACTCTTTGTGGTGGCGTTCATGGCATCGTTGATGTTTGCACCTGTAGCGTTTGAATACCTACCTACTTTTTTAAATATTGCTATAGCGTCATCGCCATACGTTCCTGTAGCACTTTGTAAGTCGTACATTGCGTTAGTTGCTTGAACCAAGTTAGCGCCTACATCGAACGCAGCGTCCCTTATGTCGCTTCTATACTCGTCTAGTTCTGACCTTGGTTTGTCAAGGTTTAGCTGTCTAATAGGTAGGAAAGCGGAATCAAACTTTTCTACAGCGGCGACCCCTTTCGCCGAGAGCGCTCCAAAGGAGAGCATAGCAGCTGTGGCTAAGGCTATGGGGTTTGTGGCTAATTCAAAAGCTTTACCTAAAAGTGGTACTTCATTAATCAAGCTTTGATACTTGATTTTCATCTTATCGATGTTTTGGTTAAACTTCTTACGGAGTTTTGTTACTTTATTGTTGAAAAGCTTTTTACTCAAGTCAATCAACATTGTAAGTTTTGCAGATGCTCCCATGTTATTTTGTTTTTATTAAAAGTCCTTTTCGTAAGTCCTTGCTGTCATTTTTTACCATCTTCCAAGAAGTTATTTTTAGTCCTTGGTTCTGTTCCAGGTCTCCATCAATAACCAGGATGCCGTCTTTAAAAAATCTTAGGTATCTTGATTTAAAAACGCCTTTTTTGAAATCGTGATACCAAACTTCATCAGGGGACTTTAAAGCTTCTTTAATAAGTGGAAATAGTGAAAACTCGTTACTATCAATATGCTTATTAAAAATATCTTCAGTTAGTATCATCTTTCTTTTTAAGTAATCATCAAATCCCATAAAATCGACCTTCTTGTCGTTGGTTGTGATTGTTCCTGATTTTTTAAATAGCTCTTTGGCGTTTGTCTTTGTAATGGTTTTGTCAATTGAAACCTTCTTTAAAGAGTCTTTAAAGGCTTTAAAAGCTTTAAGACCGTAGTTTCCAAAAGTCATTTTATCGATAGTACTTGCAAGGTTTTTAGTACTGGTGTAAAATTCTTTTTTAGTAAATACTTGAGCTAGGTTTGCTCTGTTCACTTCAAAGGCTGAACCTTTGTATTTAGGGTCGCTTTCTCTAAGTAGTTCTTTGGCTCTTTTTCCTGATGTTGGTTTAAGGTCTCCTAAATATTGTACAAATTCACAACGACAACCGTATCCGTTTGGAGCTAGTAAGTCCATTGCTTCCTTGTCGTTTAAATCGAAAATTAAACCATCTAAAACACGGTGAGCGCTCCTTACTTTATCATCGCCAACGGTTCTGTATTGAACAAGATTTGTAACTGTGTCCTTTTCGGCCATAAAGCGAACAAAAGCCGCTGAGTTTTGACCTACGGCAACCGATAGATTGTATTCCGTTAACAAGTAGTTTGTATTGAGTTGTCCTACTTCTTTCTCAGCAAGCTTTTTAAACTCGTTAAACTCTCTTAGTTTTTGGTTTTCCTTATCGATTAACAGCTCTGTCATTGAGGCCAAGCGAGCTTCTGACTTACTGGCTGCAAACTCAAAGATGTTGTACTCCATCATTTGAAGCATTAGTAAGTCAGGTGATGTATATGCAGATTTAGGAGTAACCGCAGACCTTAATCCGTTAAACAATTCTAAACCTTCAGCAGCTATCATTTTACCAATAATACCCGAAGTGTCCTTTTTTTCGTGCAATGCTTTAATCAGGTCTCTTGTTAATTTTTGTAGTTCCCTGGTTATGTTTTTACCTAAAGCTGTAACCTGTGAAGGACAGCAGTTTTCAGGATATTTGTATAGCTTGTTTTCAGGCTGTTTAATCGGTGTTATTGGGCTTTTTTTTTTGCCATCAATTGGTATGTTGAAAGTTTTTGAAAGCCACTCGTCAGGTATTTCTCGCCCTTTGTCAAGTAGCCCGCTAGTGATGTTCCATAGTTCAGTTATCTTGATTTCTTCCTTTGCTGTTTTGAACTCGAATACGTCGTCTTCAGATATGTTGTAACCTTGTAATCTTAATAAAGGGAATAACTGGTCGTTTACATTAAAGGCTATTTCTCTTTTGTCGGCCAAGGCTATTTTGTTATCTAAAGAGCGCTCGTGTACTTCTGTTTGACTTCTATTAGTTCCCTGGTCGGATAACATGGTAGAACCTACAAGCTGCTTGCTTATAATATCTTGATTTGTTTTTATGAATTGTAAATACGTGTTGTAAGCATCTGTTCTGCTCGCTTCTTGGAATTGTATTTGTGTTCCGTGCGGGAATGTACCCACCGAAGCTTCTCCAAGTTCCAACAACATAGCGTGAACGTTATCGATTGTTGCGGTGTCTGAAGTGGTAGTTGTTGCTGTGATTAACGGCATCCCGAATTTCTCGCAAAACTCAGCCCATGCTTGTGTTACATTTTTAATCCATATAAGGTTTGGAATGATGTTGTTTATGATTCCTAAATCGCCACTCTCCCCGATTTGAATTAACCAAGCTTTAAAGAACTCGTCAGAGTAATCAATGAAACCAGGCTTTTGTAAATCGGGTACGATTTTTTGCTGCGTTGATATAACGTTTCTTCGTGGTATTACATGGTGTTTAATAAGTTCGTAGTTGAACTCTGAAAACTCCACCAAGGTGCAGCCAAATATTATTTTTTGGGTGTTACGCTCTAGGTACTTGTAAAACCATTGTTGGTTTAGTATATAAGTAACCTCCTCATTCGTTTCTCGTGTTTTTCTGTTATAAACATGAAAAGGTGTGTTTAGTGTTGACATTATACGCATTTGAATCTGCGATTGTAAATGTCCGTCTGTTAAAAGGTCGTCAACTAAATCATAGTACACATCTAGTTTAGGCTCAGTCGGATGTTGTGCTAGTTTTAAAGCCATTCTCCACTTATCAATATCTTTTCTTGAAGTGTCTTTAAACTGCTCGCCAATTTTTGTGATTTTTGGGTTTCTTCTTCCTTTAGTATTTCCACTATTAGCTGCGGATTGTGGCGAACTCTTTTTAATGCCTATATCAAAACCTAAAATGTTTTTAAGTACTTTCATATTGTGTATTCTGTTAATAGGCTTAAAAATGAATTTAAAGCCTTTTTAAAGGTTGTTTTACCAACGTTGATTTGACGGTCTGTATTTAGAGGTTATTTTTATCCCTTGTAGTTCTTCTCCATTCTCGTCTTTAATTCGAGGTAAATCCGCAGAAGGAGTTGTTGCGCTTTTTTCAGCTTTGAGCCAGTCGATAGCATCTTGATATCTATTAGCTCTTGTATCAGGCATTTTTTTTCTAGCGACACTTGTATATAAATGGTATAGAGTACAATCCAATACAATCATTACAATGTGTTTGTTTCTAGCTTCTCCAGTAGCTGTAAAAATGGCCTCTATATCATACTTACCTGCTAAGTAATTTTTTACTTGAGATATAGCCATTTGCTCTGCCGCATTTAATTTGGTGTCTGAGTAATCCTCTAAAAGAATTGCTTTTATTTCGTTGCGTATTAAAGCGGTGTAATCTTCAGTTGTTATAAAGGCCATTAGTATCTGTTTTTTTTGGTTTTGTTAATTTCTTTACGACTGGTGGTTCTAGGTGGTATTGAGTTTACAATAGCTGCTGTATTTAGTTTCAATATTGCACCATGTAAAGCATCGGGAGCATCATCATGCGCACCACTACCTTTTTGGAAGGCTAAAAGTTGATTGACTAACTCTTGGCAGTCTGTACTATTTTCAATAGCGCTATTAAACCATACATTACCCCGTTCAAAGTAACCTGCCATACTTTCGATACGGTCAAACTTTCCACTCTTGCTTCTTTTGTCAGCTACTACAGGAACATACCAACCAAGCTCGTCGCCCACTAAATCAAAATCGCTTACAAACTCATCTTGTGCAAACAGTCCTTCAATCCAGTAACTCACATTATTTTTTAAAAGGTTGTCGCTTTCCACTTTTTCGTAAAGCCATAGTGCAGCGTTATGTCTTGAAGTTTGACGCACGTAACAATCCAGTATATGAAATTCTCTTTTTGCTTTCCCTACAAGTACTAAGGCTTTGAAATCTCCTGCTATTTTATATGATAAATCGCCATAAAGACAAATCGCATCGTATTGTCTGTATTGTAAACGTTGTTTGTATTGTATTTGCTTGTTTTTGAAAATTGACCCCTCTACAATATGTGCGTGCATATACTCACGCATAAAAGAGCGATAAGGTGTAGTGTGGTACTTTTCTTTCCAATGTGCAGCGGATGTTTTCTCAGGCCATTCAGGTTCGAAAGTGGTAAGGTTTTTAACCGCTTTTACTGACACGATAAAATGTGTTTTTTTAAAACCGTGTTCCTTCGCTTTTTTATTGTTACGCTCGAAGTCTTTTTTGAGTTGGTTTATAATGGTGTTTTTGTGAAAATTGTTGTTTGCAACGACAAATCGTTGACGTTCTGAACCTTCATCGAACGTACCTTTTAAATCTTCCCATACCCAATCAGCAGCTTTTTTGCTTCTCTCATCATTATTACATCTCTCTTTGGTGTCAACATCATCAACGGCGATATAATCGGGTCTTTGTTCCGCTTCACGAAGTCCACGAGGCGACTGACCGATACCCATCGCTTTAAATTTAGCTCCGTCGGTTGTAGAAAAATCTCCGTCTGCCCAATCTCCAAACTTGAATTTTTTTCCGTAATAGTGAATGAATCTTCTATTATGGGTGAGTTGCACTTGGATGTCTGAAATTAGCTTTTTGGCCTTGGGTTCTGTTTGGCCTATCAAAAGCATGAATTTTAGCTTTCCTGTTACATATAAGTATAAAGGAATCCCCATACATAAATGAACCGATTTAGCACCTGACCTGTAAATCTCAGCAAGTAGGTTGCAAATGTCATTTTCTATTAAAAGTTTCGCCAGTTTTTTATGAAACCAAGCGCATTCACTTTTGGCGTAAAAAGGAAACAACTCAGTAAACCAACGAGCATAATCTTTCTCAAGCTCTTTAATGTACTTTCGTCTTTCCGCAGGGGTTTGATTGATGTTAATAAAGGTAGCTTGCGACACCGATTTACAGTGCGCATCATATTGCTTTAAAAGCTTTTCTAACGTCTTATTTAACCCTACATCACTCATTATTGCTCTTGTTGTGCTTTATGTAATAGGAATAGTTTGTGCCACTCTAAAAATGAAACTGCAATCTCAGGGTCTTGTTCGGCCATCCAGTTGTCGAACTCACGAAATACGGTGTAGACGATTTGTACTGAAACTTTATCCGATAAAGTTTCAATCACTCGAGTAATACTAGCAAGCGCTTTTACATCGATGCTTGCGTCTTTCCCTTCAGCTACTTTGGTAAGCTCATCCATCAATGTCTTTTTAATGTTGTGGGGAGCTGCTAAAAACGACCTTCTTTTTTCATCCCAACTAATCGGGTTTTCTCCATGACCTTTACGCCATCTTCCAATAGTTTGTTGTGTGACATCTATTGCCTCAGCAATGGCCTTGGCGGTCATTCCCTGTTCCACAAACATCTTTTCTGCAAGCGCTCTTAACGTTTCTTTATTTGTCCTTTTAGCCATGGATTTAGGTTAGATTTTTTTCAAAAATCCAAACTTTAATTCACTTAAAAACAAATAGTTGCAACCCTTGCGGATAATCTTTTTTACCCCATTATGCAGGCGTATGTTTGTGATAAGATTGGAAAAAATCAAGGGAAACAATGATTATAAAGACTGATAAAAATTTACTTATCGCGTACGGTGATATTTGGTGGGGAGACGGACACTATTTTGTGTCGCATTTATCAAGGCTAGAAGCTGAGTATGACAATATAGAAGTGAGATTGTACACTCCTGGAGGATGTGTGTTTGACGGTGATTTAATATACAATGCGATAAATAAGTCTGATAACATTGAGAAACTTGTTATCGACGGAATGGCTGCCAGTATGGGTGCTATAATAATGGTTTCGCACGATAATGTTGAAATCGTAGAAAACGGGTATGTAATGATACATGCGCCCTCTTCAGGGTCTTATGGCAATGCTAAAGACAAAGAAGCCGAAGCTAAGCTATTAAGAATGATGGAGAAAAACTTCATTTCAAAATTAATGGCTCGAACTGGTAAGTCGAGAAAGTTTGTAGAAAAATGGATGGACGGTAGCGACCATTGGTTAAATGCTGAAGAATGTTTGGAGCTTGGATTGGTATCTAAAATCATTCCTTCAATAGTAAAGACAGCTCGTCCTATTGAGAACCCTGAAAGCATGGGGAATCAAGAAGTGTACAATATGTATGCTTCCTTACTTACCTACGATTTTCCTACCTCAAAAACTGAAATATTAAATAGAAATTCAAATATGAAACAACCATTAATTACTGCTTTGGGCTTGGTTGGATTTACTGCTCAAAGTTCGGATACAGCAATTATTGAAGCTGTACAAGCGAGAATTACAAAAGCGGAAGCCGAAAAGGACGACGCTGAAAAGAAGCTGAAGGAGTACGTCAAAGCTCAAGTAAAAACTGTTTTAGACCAACACGAGGGAAAAACATTTGAAAAAGAGCAGCGAGCTGTTTACGAGAATATCGGACAGACTTCAGGAGTTGACGCCTTAATGACAGTTTTAGGAACTGCTAGTGCTAAAACTCAAGCGCCTAACGTAACAAGCCTAATTCAAAACAACGGTTCTGACGCAAGAGCTGATTGGGATTTTGACAAGTGGCAAAAAGAGGACAGAAAAGGATTGGAAGCAATGGCTGAGAAAAACCCTGCTCAATTCAATCAATTGTTTAACGCTAAATATAATAGAGACTAAGAAATGGCAGGAGAAGTAGATGGATTGTGGCTTGAACAATATGTAGAGCCTCAATTATTAGAGGATTTTAGAAACTATGAGGATGACTTCATGGGTGTTTTAAAGCGCCCAAATCCCGCAGCAATTGATAAGGATGGTATTCGTTTTAACCGTCTTGTAAATAACATAGGTTTTCACGTGAATAAAGACTCTGACTTTGTGCCTAAAGCAATGGCAGGTAAAAAAACGTTAGTGGAGTATGATAAGTTGGATACAGAACCGACAGAGTGTACAGATGCTGAATTACGTGCAATGGCCTTTGATAAAGATGCAGCGATTCGTGTGGAGCATACAAATTCTTGGAAAATTGGTGTGCGTAATTATGTCTTACACAAATTAGCTCCAGCTGCTAACAGCACAAAAATGCCTGTAGTAAGAACAACTGGAGAAAACGTTGATGGTAGAAAACGATTAACCTATGATGACTTAGTTAATTTCTATGCTAAACTGCAAAAATTAAATCTAAATGATAAGGATAGTTGGTATATGGTGTTGAGTGACGACCATGCTACGGACTTAATCAAAGACCGTGCCTCAACTAATAACAATAGAGATATTGTTATTGACCAAAAAACAGGAAAGTTAATTCGTTTTTACAAGATTAAATTCTTTGAAAACAACGATTGCCCTTTTTACGATGCAACAGGAAACTTAAAATCGTTAGGGTCTACACCAGTAGCAACCGATCAAAAAGCATCAATCTTTTTCTATGCACCAAATACGGTATATCATATTGAAGGAGTTGACGTGCTTAAAACAGAGCGTAAAACAGATACACGCTCTAAAGACCCTAAGAATGAAATGAGATTACATTCTTACGGGTTGTGTGATAAAAAACAAGAACACGGATTTGCAGCTATTATCTCAGGTAACGCAGCATAAAACTTTGAATCATGACACAAGAGCAAAGAAAAATAGTAGCGGAAATTTTCAAAGACAAGCCTTCAGTAGATGAAGTTCTCATCAATCCAAAAGGAGAATTTTTTACTGAAGAAAGCTATGCCCTTAACAGCTTACCAAAAGACAAAGACGGTAAGCGTGATGCAAGTAAATTACAAAGAGTCAAAAGACAAGTAAAAAAAGACTAAGCCATGGCAGACTTAAATGCGGTTAATATTGAAAAAGGCCAAATTGGTGTCAATAGATTGGGTGGAACTGATGCAATAAGTGGAATCATTATAGGAGCACCTGCTCCTGATTCCCTTTTGTTAGATACTCCAACAACTATTTACACTTTAAAAGGCGCTAAAGACTTAGGGATTACTCAAGCTTTTGACAATACAAATAAAGTAAATGTGTTCCGTCATGTTTCGGAGTTTTACCGTAATGCAGGCGAAGGAACAGAATTACATTTGATGTTAGTTGCTCAAGCAACTTCAATGAGCGATATGTGCGAGCTAAAAGCTAAAAGCTTGCTTACGCACGCTAAAGGAAAAATTAAGCAATTAGCCGTTGCTGCAAATGTTGTTCCTGGTACACCTCCAACAATGTTAGACGGTATTCCAAAAGACGTACACGACGCTATTGTTAAAGCACAAGGTTTGGCTGATTGGGCGTATAGCTACAATATGCCGTGTCAAGTATTCTTAGAAGGGTATTATTTTGGAGGGAATGCGACAAGTGCTTTGCATTTACGAGAGATTCCTGATTTAAGCGCTCCTAAAGTTAGTGTGTTTATCGGTCAGGATTTTGCTTATGCAGAAACAAGACAAGACGATGCTAAAAAGTTTGCTGAAGTAGGTACGCTTTTAGGGGTATGTTCTAAGGCTAAGGTTAATCAAGATGTTGGAAATAACGAGCTATTTAATCTAACGGATGAGATTAAGAAAACTTGGATTGAACCAGGGCTTTCTTCTCATGTAGCCAACAAAAATACTTTTGAGGATTTACAAATATTAGAAGACAAAGGGTATTTATTTGGCGTAGAGTATTCAGGAATCGCAGGGGTAAGAATAAACAACGACCATACCTGCACACCTATTGTTGTCGATGATAACTATTCTACAAACGAACATACAATTGCTTATGGTCGTGTTCACGACAAAGCGGTTCGAGCTTTAAGAGCTGTGTATTTACCAAAAGTAAAAACCGATTGGCCTGTTGACCCAAAAACAGGAAAACTTACTCCTGGAGTAGTTGTCGCTTTGGAAGATTTAGGAGATAAGATTTTCGAGGATATGAAGAAACGTGGTGAAATCACATTTGGTAAAACCACAGTTGATAAAGAGAGCGATTTGTTGGTAGACAAAACGCTGAGGGTCTCTTACAAAATTGTACCGAAAGGAAACATTGATGAGATATCAGGAACAATCAATCTTAAAACTCAAATATAATGGCTGAAATAATTAGAAACGGAAAAGCCTATGATTCAGGCGATGTAAAGGCCTATATAAATGGCGCTCCTATTGAGGTAAGTAAAATTGTTTACGGAAACGAGCAAGACCATCAGCTTAATTTTTCTTTAGGAAATAAAGCGACCTCATGGTCTATGGGTAAAATTAACCCAAACGCAACGATGGGAATAGCAATGCACGATATCATTCCATTAGAACGAGCTGCTAATGGAAGTATAATGAAAATTAAACCTTTCACTATTACGGTGGAGTTTGTAAACGATTTTAATGTAATCGTTGTGGATAAAATTGTTGCCAAGTTTAAAAACGAAGGAAGAGACGTAACTGGCGATATGGGACTAGAAAAAGAATACGAATTATTTGCGCTTGATGTGCAATTAGACGTAGCAGCATAGTAAAAATTTAACCTTTAAACAATATTTAAAATGGCTTTAAAAGCACAACCAAAAGAAGTAAAAGAAAACCTTAAAAAAGAACACGGACATAAGTTAAAATCTTTGATTTTACCATTAGATGATGTTGGAGTTGATGAGATTGAAGTGTTAGCTGTTATTCCTACTCGTTCGGTAGTAGGTCAAAGTATGAAGTTTATGAACTCAGACCCAAAAAAAGGACAGGAAATCCTAGTTAAAAACTGTTTGTTAACCAACAAAGAGGAAGTAATGGCTGATGATGGGTTGTTTTATGCTGCTGTAGGGTTATTAACTGATTTAATGCCTATCCGCCAGGGAAAGTTTGGGAAAGTCTAGAGCGTTGCCCTGGACTCAATGTTGCCCCAGGAAAGGACTTGTATTTTAAAGCTGATGCTTTAATATCTCATTTTTTACACATTCCTTTTCCTGAAGATTTGTCCGATGATGTTTGGGCTATTAAATGGGCGCAAGTAAACTGGTTAGCCGACCAAGGAATTTTAAGTGTTAAGAAACAAAAATAATGTCAGAATCTATTGTAATCAATTTAGCGGAAAGGTATCAAGCAGCTTTTGGAATTAATGCCAAGGGTGTTAGTGTAAACTTTGCGGTTGTTAATGCTCAAGAGAATGAAGAATTGGAGCTGTCTAATAGCGATTATTCAGTTGAGTATTATGGTGATTACAATAAAGATTCTGAAAAAGTTATTTTCCAGTTTGATGCTCAAAAACTGGTTTTTACTGAAATGCTTTCAGGGGATGATTCTAACATTTACGCTCCGCCATTAATTATGAGTTTCTCGAGAGAAAAGCAGCTCATTGAAACTGAGCCGTCGGGGAGTGATGATTTTGTTGTCGAGCGTTGGTCGACAAGTCCGTGGATAATTGATATTAGAGGTGTGTTGATAGATGTAAAAAACAGACAGTATCCAAAAGATAAAATTAATCAGTTGACACGTCTATTTCAGTTTAACGACGTAGTAAAAGTTGTTGGTGAGCAATTTTATGCACACGAAATAGATAGTATTTATTTTACATCAGTCAATGTGACTCCAGTAGAAGGTTTCCAGGACACGATACAAATTAACTTATCAGCTAAGAGTAAGAAAGGAGTTTTTTACACGCTTTTAAAACCGTTGTAAATGAATTACCACTATTACAATATAGATGTTAAGGTTACTATTAACGATTTAGTTCAATTTACTGCTGTGGATTCTGTGAGAATAGAAAACACAGTCGAAAAGTTCTCTGACATAGCAAAAATATCTCTACCAAGAGAGTTTAAAAATGCCCGACAAGGCGACCAAGGTTTGTCATTAGTACAACGAAACATTTTAGACTTTATAAGCCCTGGACACACCATCAAAATTGAGGCAGGTTATAATGGAAATTTAACGACTGAATTTGAGGGGTATGTAGACGAAATCGGGGCAGATATTCCTTTAGTATTAACATGCGAGGATGAAATGTATAAGCTCAAGAAGAAACCAAAAGTTAACAAGACTTTTGCTTCTGTGAGTTTAGAAGACCTTGTTAAGTTTTTAGCTCCTGAATACGAAGTTGAAGCTTTGCAAATGCCTTTAGGAAAGTTTATGATTGAAAACGCTACTCCTTACAAAGTGATTGAAGAGCTGAAGCAACAATACGGTATTCGATGCTACTTTAAAGGTAAGAAACTTATAGCAGGCCTTTCAATCGATTTTAAACCAGGAACAACACACACGTTTGTTTTTGGGCGAAATATTCGTAAGTCTAGCAGTCTGAAGTATATCACCAAAGAGCAGCGCAAACGCTTTTATAAAGGTATCAGTCATCAAACAGGTACTTCAAAGAAAATTACCTATGAGTTTGGCGACGAATCAGGCGACCACAGAACGCTACACCTTCCTTTAAACCTTAGTTTGTCTGAAGTAAAAGAATGGGTTGAAAAAGCTCATAAAGATAACGTCTTTAACGGTTACGAAGGAAGTATTGACAGTTGGGCAATACCAGTTACTAAGGCAGGTGATAACGCTGAAATAATCGATTTAAACTACCCTGATAAGCATAGAGATATGACGCTGTTTATAGAGAGTGTTATTGTTACAATTAATAAAACTGAGGGCTATAAAAGAGAAAATAAACTGTCCTTTAAAATCAAGTAAAAAATGAAAACAATTTATAGAGTATTAACGTGCTTTTATTTGTTCATCCTTGTTGGTTGTTCATCACAAAAAGCTCCCGTCGAAACTACAAAAACCGAAACCAATAAAATAACTGAGTTGATTATAAGAGACACAGTATTCGAAGTCGAAAAAGACAGTTCTTTTTATAAGTCATGGATTGAATGTGTAAATAATAAACCTGTCTTAAAACCACTTGAAACCGCATCAACTCCAACAAAAGAAACACCTGTGAAAGAAACTAAAAAGTCAGGGAAATATTTAAAAACCCCTGATGTTAGTCTCCATGGCAATGTATTAGAAGTGTCTTGTGAAGCTGAAGCACAAAGGTTATTCTTTCAATGGAAAGAAAAGTTTGTCCAGGAACAAAAGACAATCACAAAAACGGTAGTGCTGCCACCTGTGGAAGTGCCAAGGGAATTAACCTGGTGGCAAAAGTTATGGATAGGACATGGGAAAACATCGGCTTTTGTGTTGTTAGTATGGTTAGTAACTAAAATACAATGGAAAAGTTTATTCAGGCTGTTAAAGTCGCTTTAGAACCAAAAGGTAAAACGAGTATTGGTGTAGTTTCTAAAATTACTGGAGATACTTGTACGGTTGTTAGAGATGGATTACCTGAGCTTTTGGATGTTCGTTTAAATGCAGTTTCAGGAAACTTTAAAAACACGTTTATCGTGTTTCCAAAAATAGGTTCTGAAGTATTGGTTCTTGAAGTAGAAAATGCCCCTGCCGAAACATCGATAGTTAAATGGACTGAGGTGGATAGCGTACAAATTAAGATTGAACAATTTGAATTAGACGCAGATAATTCAGGAATAAAACTATCTAACCAGGGCGAAAATTTCAAGTCAGTTTATAACGATATGATTGACGAGGTAAATAAAATTTTAGTCATACAAGGAAACACAATCAACGTCGGAGCAATGAACAGTATCCGAAGTAGATTTAATAAGATATTTAAGTAATGGCAATTAGTGTAAATGATTTAGCGCAAAGGCTTCAGAGTATTAAAGACGAATATTCTAACAACCCAAACATAAACCCTGCCGTTGCACGAAGAGAAATGTCGGAAAAGGAAGCTCAAGCAATAGCTGACTTTGTTATCGGACGAGAAACAACGGTTACAGGAACAAGTCAATCAGGTGGAACGGTTACAGGAACTGGAGTAATTAAAGAGTGATGAAAGATATATTATTAGACGAAAATGGCGACTTGTTAATCGTTGACGGTGATTTGGTTATTGGAGATGCAAAACAGCAATCTGTTGAAACTTTAATACTAGCGAATAAGGGAGAGTTTAAAGAATTTCCTTTGGTCGGATTTGGAGCAATCAACTACGTTAAAAGCGATGTTTCTGAAGTAGAGTTTAAACGTGATTTAAAAGTTCAATTAGAGTATATCGGATTTAAAAATCCTGAGATTGATTTGTCTGAAGGGTTTGAAAACTTAAAGATTAAAATACAATAAACAAAGATTAAAATGAAATATCAAATAGATACAACATTGAAAGGGATAATGCAAGCAATCAGCTATGCGCTTGTATGTGCTTATGCCTGGTTACATAGTAAAGGAATTGACACGCATGCTTTTACTGTATTAGTGGTTTTTATGGTTTTAGATATGGCTTTTGGAGCTTGGAAAGCAAGAAGAGTAAAAGACTTACCAAACCCGTCTTCAGACATAGCAAAAAAAGGAATTGCTGTAAAGGCTGTAATGTTTTCAATCCCGATTGTTGTTGGGTTAATGTGGAGCTTGTTTGACAAGTCTAATGCTGTAAAAGTGGTTAATACTTTGTTGATAGCGCTTGCCATAGCTGAAGGTTATTCTGTAATTGGAAATGCGGGTGCAATTTACTCAAGAAAAAACATAACTGAGTATGATGCAGTAACGTATGTGTTTAAAACAATTAGCTTAATTATTAAAAACATGTTGGAGCAATTTTTAAACAAGTTAAAAAACGATGCTAGTAACAGTACTAAATAATCAATCGCTGTTTGATTTAGCAGTTCAATTAACGGGTGATGCGATAAACGCTCTTGAATTGGCTAGGGATAACGGACTGACTCCTTCAGACAATTTAGTTCCTGGAGTGGAATTAAAAGTGCCTGAAGAGTTGGTAAAAGATGAGGGGATTTTACAGTACTATAAAAACAATGCAATACGACCTGCAACTGGATTAACGAAGTCAAATATTGATGATATCGTAGGTTGTGAAGGTATAGGATGTTGGGC
Source organism: Tenacibaculum sp. SSH1-16 (assembly GCF_040104435.1). Taxonomy (NCBI): domain Bacteria; kingdom Pseudomonadati; phylum Bacteroidota; class Flavobacteriia; order Flavobacteriales; family Flavobacteriaceae; genus Tenacibaculum; species Tenacibaculum sp. SSH1-16. The sequence goes on along the minus strand of NZ_JBECOV010000011.1, from coordinate 40,580 downwards.
AATAGGAATAGATTTTAAAGTAAGTTAAATGAACGACGTACAGGATATAAAAAATGAAATGATTGCGGTTAAAAACAACGAATCCGCATTGCAGGACTTAAACAGTAGTAGTAAGGTTTCTGTGTGGAATTTACTGTTTTATATCGTGGCCGTATGTGGTATTGATTTGCGAAAAATGCACAGAGAACATCGTACTTATGTGGATTACCGTTTAGATAATCAGAAATCGGGAACGTTGCCTTGGTATCGTTCAAAGGCTTTAGAGTTTCAATATGGTTTTGACTTAATTCCTGGTACTGATAAATATATTAACGGAGAAGCTACTGAAGAGCAAATAGAAGCTTCAAAAATTATAAAATATGCTACTGCAAGTAATGGGGCTACAAGAGGTTCTATTGTAATTAAAGTTGCTACGGAAAAGGAAGGTAAATTGTCTCCGATAGAACCAGGAGAACAAAACGCACTCGAGGAATATTTCGAGGAAGTAAAATGGGCAGGAAGAGAGATAACTATAATCAATCATTTAGCAGATAAACTCTACTTGAACTTACGAATATATAGAGACCCGCTCATTCTTGACGTAAATGGTATATCAATACTTGATGGAAATAAACCCGTAGAAGATGCACTTCAGGAGTTTATGAAAGAATTGCCTTTTAATGGCGAGTTAGTATTGCAGAGTTTAGTTGATAAGTTACAGCTTGTTAGGGGAGTTAAAATAGCTCATATCATAGAGGTAAAAAGCAGCTCTTTAGATCCTGCCAATGATGCTTACGGAACACCTCAATACATTGAAGTTAGCAAGATACCTGCAAGCGGATACTTTGAAATAGTGGACTTTAATAATGTCAATTATGTGGTATAATATAGATTTTTATATATGGGCGGTAAACTTACTTGTAATCAGACTAAGAAAGCCTAAAATGATTGCTTTTGTAAAAAGTTTGGTAACACCAATAGTCAATATTCACTACGATTTTTTACAAAAGAAAGCGATTGACGAATTTATATTAAATCATAATGGGCAGGTTTGCTACTTGCGTAAGGCTTTGAATGATGTATTTGATAATGAATTAAGGCGCATACGTATAGGTAGCGGAAACCAATACAATCGCCAATACATTTATACAAGGGCAGAACAAAAACCCGTGTATTTAGGTAAAATTTATATACGTGATAAATCAGCTTTTGCCGATACGGGTATTGATTATATAGTGTACGTTCCAAAGAAGATTTTAGCCTCTAGGGAATTGGAACTAATAAAATGGATTGAAATTTTTAACGAAGCAGGAACAGCTTATAAAATTATAGGAGAATGAATTTAATAGACTTCTTACAAACAGGAGGCTTTCCTCTTGAGACAAATACCCTCGATTTTTTACAACAAGCTAATAAGTCACTTAGTGCTTTTGGTGCGATGGCAGGAGATAAAACAATTATTAGTGGTTGTGTAGCTAGTGGGCAAACAGTTAGCGACGGTTATATCTATTATAATGGGGAGCTGCTATTTTTTAAAGGCGGGACTGAAATCGATAACATTGTGATTATTGAGGAAGAGGAGAAAGTAGAGTTTGAGGACGGAACTCTTAAAGGAGTATATAAAAATCGTTATGCCACTTTTGGATTTGCGGGCGATGGTAGCTCTGTAGACTGGAGCGAGTTTAAAAGATTTGACCCGTTAGCCTCTTTAACTACAAGAATTGCCAAGCTAGAAAAAAGAGCTTCGGTGTTTACAAGTGGTGGAGCAATGGTTTTTTGGAATAAGCCTGCAAGTGAAATTCCTGAAGGGTGGCGTGAAGTAGTAAACTGGAGGGGAAGAATGCCTGTAGGATTTTCGCCTGGGGAATATGAATTTAATTACTTGGGGAAAATAGGTGGTGAAAAAACACATCGCTTAACAATAGCAGAAATGCCTAGACATCGTTTTGGTTTTGAAAATAACCAAGCGGGAGGCGATGACGGGAACGGGTATTTGGTATCAGGTAGCGACTATAGAAATCAAAGTTTGTCCAAAGCTTTTACAAAGTATATGGGTAATGATAAGCCACATAATAATCTTCCGCCTTATCGAGTAGTAATGTTTATTGAATGTATAGAAAATAATTAATATGGCTTTTATAGACACACTAAAAGGTTGGTTTAAAACAGGTGACAAGCCAACACAGACACAATTTTATGCTTTTTTTAATTGGATACGAGGTAAGGACGAAAAAGTCCCTTTAGCCGATGTAGATGAGTTACCAGGAATACTAGCGAAAAAAGTTGAAATATCTGTTTTTAACCCTGTGAAAACTGATGTTGATATTCTAAAAGGTCAAGTTGGTAAAGGACTTCAATCACTCAACGAAATATCATTATTGGTGGATGCCGCTTTCGAATTGGTGCTCCCCGAAAATTCAATGTTGTTTGCTTTGGTTATAAATGGAGCTTCAAAAGTTATTGTAGGAACGGACACGGGACTGGATGACTTAGGAGATAGTGCTTACCCGTTTAAAAGAACTTTTCAGGTGGGGCTTCCGCCAAATGATACTATTTGGTTACAGTCAGATACGGCAGTCACAGTTAACCCAATCATACTTCAAATGTAAAATTAATTAAAATCAATTTATATGAACACACAAGATGTAGTAACACAAAAACACACGCAACAATCCACCGCAGGAGGAACTGTTTATTTTCCGTTTGAAAATGGAAAGATAGTTACAGGGGTTTATTTTTCAGAGCCAACTGGTTATGTTGTAAAAGTAGTTGAAGGGTATAAAACTTTAGCTGAATCTCAAGACGATGCCGAGACAGTAAGTTTAGGGATGAAAAAAACTTTTTGCTTGGTGGTAGAAACGACCAGAGCAGTCGCTGTAGATGTTTACAGCCGTTAATCATTAATCATTAATCAAAAAACGAATAGAAATGAAAAAATCAATTTTTACACTTATTGCTGTATTATGTTTAGTACTTACAGCGAACGCACAACGAGACGGGTCTTTTGATAGGTTACAAATAAAAAAAGTATCTGAAGGAACTGAAGTGGATAGTCTTTTGGCGATTAATTCAAAAGGTCATGTAAAATATATACCACAAAGTAAATTAGCAATACCAGTTCCTGATTTATCTAATTACGTTGATTTAAATTCAAATCAAACAATAACAGGAACAAAAACATTCAACTCAAACATATCTGCTAACAATGTAACATCATCTTCTGGTGCTTTGACTGGTGCAGCCATAATTGCAAGGTCAACTTATCCTAGATTCCAAATTAACGACACCGATGTGAATGGAGGAAATGTTAGTCTGAGGTTAGCAGAGACTCCGTCTTTTTTTGATGTTAATGTTGAATTACCAATTGCTTCAGGTAGGCTGTTATTAGAGAATGGTGACGGTAGTCAGCTAGCAAATGTAAATGCGACTACTTTTGGAAATAAAACCGTTTCAGATTTTTTAGATAACTCAAGCAACCAGTATAATATTCTAGGTTTAAAAGAGTTTACAAACCGAATTACTTTTAATGGTGGTTCTTTAGCTTCAAGACTAGATTTAAAACCATCAACAGCAATTTCTATAAATAGCAGTTATGCGGGTATGCAAACAGATAGCAACGGTTATCTTATGTTTAATACACCTAACTCTAATACTACTAATTTCGCTTTTAACAATAGTAATTTAACTGCTAAAAGAACTTATATTTTACCAGATGCTCCTGGTACACTTTTATTAGATACAGCTTTAAATGCAGAATTTGCGAATAAATTCCCTAATAACGGTTCATTTATTCCTACTATGGTAGATAGTGGAGGCGGTGCTACTTTTACTTACAGCCAACAAACAGGGAAATACAAAATAATAGATAATGTTCTGTTTTTTCAGCTTACTATGGCGGTTACACAAACGGGGTCTGTTTCAGGAATTGTACATATTGAGGGACTTCCGTCTGATGGTAGTGTAATCAATTTAGATAATCTAAACATACAAAGAATAACAAATTCAGCTTTAACTGTTTCTCAATTGAATCAAATAAGGCTAGAAGTGTCTACGTTAGGACATATTTTGTTTAAAGACGTTAAAGGTTCTCTTGTAGACCATTTACAATTGTCGGGTACTTCTGTAATAGAGATTACAGGGTATTATTCAATACAATAAAAAAGTATTTAGGGGATAAAAAGAGTCCCCCAACAATTTAAAAACTTCCTACGGTATTTTAAATTTAGCAACAAAGCCCAGTTGGAGGACATAAAGTCTTCTGATTGGGCTTTGTTTCGTTAATACCGTAGGAGCTTCAAAAATAAGAATAGTAATCAAAAAACGAATAATAAATGAGTAAAAATTATGCAACAGCACCTTTGCCGTTTCAAGGGCAAAAACGGAACTTTATAAAACAGTTTAAAGAAGCTTTAAAAACGTATCCTGAAGATTCAGTTTATATTGATTTATTTGGGGGAAGTGGGTTGTTGAGTCATACCGTAAAACAAGAAAAGCCAAACGTTAAAGTAATATATAATGATTACGATAATTTTAAAGAACGTTTAAAGGCTATACCTGAAACAAATAATTTGCTTTCTGAGATTCGTGTATTGGTAGAGCATATCCCAAATAAGAAGGCTATTACTGATGATGTTAGGTATAAAATATTAGATGTGGTAAAGTCAGCAGACAAAAAGGGGTATGTTGATTACATCACATTGTCAGCCAGTCTACTGTTTAGTATGAATTATGTTCAAAGCTTTGAGGAATTAAAGAAACAACGTTTTTATAATAGAGTTCGTAAAAGTGATTACGATGCGAGTAATTACTTAAATAATGTTGATTTTGTTAGGTATGATTATAAAGAGCTGTTTGAGTTGTATAAAAATAAAACTAATGTAGTTTTCTTAGTAGACCCACCATACTTATCAACTGATTGCTCTACTTACAAAAACTACTGGAGGCTATCTGATTATTTGGATGTATTGAAAGTATTAATGAATACTAACTACTTTTATTTTACATCTAACAAGTCCAGTATAGTTGAGCTGTGTGAGTGGATTGAAACAAATACAGGAGGTAAAAATCCATTTAATCAAGCTGAAGTGGTGTATCATTATAATAAAACGAGTCATAATACAGGTTATACGGATATTATGCTGCATAAAAGATATACAACTACTTCTACTCTTTAAAGTTGTTTTAAACCCCGTTTAAATGAGTCTTAAACGGGGTTATTTTTTTCGGGATTTTTGTATTTTTGGGTGTTCAAAAAAATGAATTTTTCGTTTTGCCGATTATATCATATGAACTTAAATAAGTTGAAAATTAATAATTTATATAGAGAAGAGAAGTTTGCTGAAGCCATTCAATATTTACAAAGAATAGATACCATAGCACCCAATGAACATTACACACAGAAAATGCTAGGGCGTTGTTTTTTCAATCTAAAGAAATATGACGAAGCAAAAAAGTACTTTAATAAAGCTATAAGAATTGATAGATCAGATTTTAAAGCGTATACCTATTTAGGAGACATCAATTTTGAAAAGAAAAAGTTTTATAAAGCTCAGCTAGATTATATGGTGGCAACTTTTGCGGGTAAAGAGCCACGAGATGTTGAGTACTATCAATTAGCTAGAGTGTACGAAAAATTAGGAAACCCAAAAGAAGAGGTAAAGTCTTATAAAAGAGCTTTTGAAGAGAATAGAAAAAATTATAAAGCCTTGTACCAACTAGCTAAAACTAGTGAAGATTATTATAAGGATAAACGAATAGCTTATAAACATTACAAAAATTACGTAAATCGTTTTGAAAGAAAAGATTCAGTTTTAACCAAATATGCAAAAGAGAGAATAAAAGAAATTAAAAAGTACTATTTCTTACAAGGAGAGATTTTACAATAGTATTTAATTTTGTATATTCATCTTAAAATCAATAAGATGAATTCTCGTTGTGTAGCTTTTTTATTTTGTGCTTTACTATATTCTTCTTGTGACTTCTTTTCATATTTAAAAAAAGATAACTCACAAGTTGTAGATACAGTAGTTGACTTTACAAAAGTAGATGAGTACCCTGCTTTTAATAAATGTAAAGATCTACTTGATAAAGCAAAAGCGAATTGTTTTAGAAAAGAAATTCATAAAAGAATAACGACGAGTTTACAGCAACATAATTTTGTTACTAAAAATAGTTTAGATGAAGAAGTTTTAATTGATATTCTAATTAATAAAGAAGGGAAATTTGTTTTAACTGAGGTTACTGCTTCTAGTGTTGTTATGACTCAATTACCAGAATTAGATAGTATAATAAAGTTGGCAATAGAAAAATTACCAAGAATTGCTCCCGCTACCAAAAGAGAAATTCCAGTAGTAACAAAATACCAATTACCTATTAAAATTAAAACAGAATAGTAAATTATAGCTTCAAAAGCTCTTCAACAAAATCACGACTATTAGATAAACGAGGAATTTTATGTTGTCCACCTAATTTTCCTTTTTTCTTCATCCAGTCATAAAACAGGCCTTCACGAGCTTGATGTATCTTAGGCATTGCTAAAGTCATATTATTATAACGCTTAGCTTCATAGTCAGAGTTGCAGCTTTTTAAAGCTTCGTCTAATTCTTCAGTAAAAAAGGTAAGGTTTTCAGGAGCTTTTTTAAATTCAATAACCCATTCATGGGCTCCATTTTCTTTACCGTTCATAAAAATAGGACCAACGGTATATTCTTTAATTTCACAGTTGGTTTTATCACTCGCTACTTTTAAAGCATCCTCAGCGTTTTCAATAATTAACTCTTCTCCAAAAACATTGATATGATGCTTAGTACGTCCAGTAATTTTTATACGATAAGGATTGGTTGAGGTAAACTTAACAGTATCTCCTATTAAGTAACGCCATAAACCACCATTTGTGGTAATAATAATAGCATAATTAATGCCTTTTTTTACTTCAGAAAGAGGAATTGCTTTAGAATTTTCTCCGTTGTATTCGCTCATTGGAATAAACTCGTAAAAAATTCCGTAGTCTAACATTAACAACATTTCGTCAGAATCATTTCGGTCTTGAATAGCAAAAAAACCTTCTGATGCATTATAGGTTTCATAATATTTAAAATCGTCTCTTGGAATGAGTTTCTTATACTGCTCTCTATACGGGTTAAAGTTTATTCCTCCATGAAAATAAACCTCCAAATTAGGCCAAACTTCTAAAATATTATCCTTTCCTGTTTTTTCTAATACTCTATTTAATAAAACTAACATCCAAGAAGGAACACCAACTAAGCTTGTAATATTTTCATGAATGGTTTCGTTAATAATAGCTTCCATTTTTGTTTCCCACTCACTCATTAAAGCAGTTTCTTGCTTTGGAGCTGAGCTAAAATCTGCCCAAAAAGGCATGTTTTCAATAATTATAGCCGATAAATCACCAAAATAACTGTTGTTGTCTTCGTATACAGCAGAACTACCACCTAAACGGAGTCCTTTACCAGTGAAAAGCTTTGCGTTTTCATTGTTATTGATATATAAGCATAACATATCTTTTCCTGCTTTAAAGTGACAATATTCAATAGCTTCATCACTTACAGGAATAAATTTACTTTTTGCATTGGTAGTACCACTTGATTTGGCAAACCAACGTATAGGTGTAGGCCAAAATAAATTTTGCTCTCCTTTTCTACAACGCTCAATAAGTGGTTCAATACTTTCATAACGTTGAATGGGAACGTTGTTGGCAAAGTCAGTATAACTTTTAATTGAAGAAAAGTTTTGTTGTTTCCCAAATTCAGTGTTTTTAGCAGCAGTTACAAGCTTTAGTAGTAGCTCGTTTTGAACATCAATAGGATACTTTAAAAACAACTCTACTTGATGTTTACGCTTTTTTAAGAACCAAGAGATGATTGAATTTATAAATGGAAACGTCATAGATTAACTATTAATTCAATTTTTTTACTGTAATTTTGTGAAGCTAAATGTAACAAAATTTAAGACATGCAGTACCAAGGAGTTTTAAAAAAAATGCCTACCGAGAATTTAAACACTGTTCAATACTATTTAGATATGGGAGTGGATTTTTTGAATATGAATCAGTTATTGAATAAAGAATTAACCTTAAGTTTTGTTACTTACGAGTGTTTAAACTGTCATTTAGAAAAGAAAATATACCGTCAAGGTTTTTGTAAAAAATGTTTTTTTGAAATTCCAACTGCAGGAGTTTGGATTATGCGTCCTGAATTGAGTAAAGCACATTTAGGGGAAGAAGATAGGGATTTAGAGTATGAAAAAAGGGTACAGCTACAGCCACATATTGTGTATTTAGCAAACTCAAGTAATGTAAAGGTTGGAGTGACAAGAAAGCAACAAGTACCCACTCGTTGGATAGATCAAGGAGCGCATGAAGCTATTGAAATTGTAGAAGTTCCTAATCGTTATTTAGCAGGAATTACCGAGGTAGCTTTAAAAGAGCATGTAGCAGATAAAACGAATTGGAGAACCATGCTAAAGAATGATATTAAGGATGAAAACTTGGTTGAGTGGCGTGAGCGATTACAAGAGTTTATTCCTGATGAAGCGAAAGAATACTACATAGCGAATAATACTGAAACGAATATTAATTTTCCTGTTGAAAAGTTCCCTAAAAAGCCTAAAAGTTTGAATTTAGAGAAAGAAGGAACGTATACAGGTAAATTGGTGGGAATTAAAGGACAGTACTTAATTTTTGAGGATGAAACAGTGTTTAATGTTCGTTCTAATGAAGGATTGGTGGTTAAAATTGGGCTATTATAATAGTTCAATTTCTTTCTGAATATTTTTTCGTGCTGTTTCCTCAAACTTTTGGTAAAAGTATTCTGTTTTGAATATATTTTCCATTGTTAAAAAATGCTGTAAAGCTTTTTTACGACCTGAATTATAGATTATATTAGGATAAACTGCATATTCTTTTCGAACATTTTTATAATACTGAGTATATACTTCCCAGCTTTGACCTAAGATAGATAAATCAGCATCTGTAAAGTAGTTAGTGTCTGAATTTTCAGATGTTTTATGAGATTTAGTAGCTAAAATCTGTGAAAAACAATTTTCTATAACTTTATTGGGAATTGAAAGTTGATTCATTCTTTTTACAGCTAACTCAGCACTTTTTTCTTCATTGTTGTTTTTTAAAGAATTATAGATAACATCGTGATAAAACAGTGTGAATAGAATTGTGTTCCAACTACTTATTTTGGTTCTTATAGGAGTTAATTGAAAAAGTAAATTTTCAAGATGTTCTAATGTGTGATAATGTCTTTTTTTACTGGTATAATGCTCTTCTATTTCTTGCCACAATAAAATATTGAAGCTATTATCGTTTGAGTAAGTAGCCAACAAGTTTAAAAAAGTGTTCTTTAACATAAAATGAGTAGAAAGAAAAAGGGTTCATTCGAACCCTTTTTTTAATGTTTTACAGCCACATGATTATCGTTCATTTTCAATTCGCTAAGAACGTTTAGCGCTTCATTTACATAAATATCTTTCTGAAGGTTTTTATGCCATGCAACTCTTTTTTCTTCTAAAACAGTATCCTTTTTAAATAAATTTAACTCATATTTAGGAGAGACAAAAGTTAGATGAGAATCAAATTTAAAAATATCTTTAAACTGTTCTCCTTCTTTTGTTTTAGCTTCGCTTTCCTTTTTAAAAGCATCATAGTTTAAAGAATAGACTCTTTCGTCTTGATTTTTCTTTAACCATTTAGCATAGTCATTTATTTTATTAAACTTTTCGTTATTCATTACACGTTGTTTACTGTTGTATACTACATCAGCAAAGTTACTGTATGAATTCGTAGCAGTATATTTTGCTTGTTGTACCTTATCCCAAGGCAAAGCACCGTCTAAATCACGTTCTCCAAAATCCATATAACTATATCGGGTAGGTAAAGAAATATCAGAATAAACTCCTTCAATTTGAGTAGAACCACCATTAATTCTATAAAACTTTTGAATGGTCATTTTTAAAGCACCTAAATCGTTAGGATATTGTTCATAAAAACGGTTTATAGGTAATACATTTTGTACAGTTCCCTTACCGTAAGTTTGTTTACCACCAATAATAACACCACGCTTATAATCTTGCATTGCAGCAGCAAAAATTTCAGAAGCTGAAGCAGAAAATTCATTTACCATTACTACTAAAGGTCCTTCCCATTGAATTTTTGGATCAGTATCAGCTTTTACCAAAGGATCTTCACCACGATATTTTACTTGAACAATTGGTCCTTTGTTAATGAATAAACCACCAATTTCAATAGCTGTTTTTAAAGACCCACCACCGTTGTCACGCAAATCAACAATTAAACCTTGAACATCTTCTTCTTTTAAACGCTCAATTTCTTTTTCCATGTCTTTAGCAGCATCTCTACGGCTTAAGTCATTAAAATCTATATAAAATCTAGGAAGATTAATAATCCCGTACTTTTTGCCATTCTTTTCAACAATACTTGATTTTACAAAAGTTTCTTCAAGCTCAACTACATCTCTAATAATTGGAATTACTTTAATAGAACCATCAATCTTTTTCTTTACAGTTAAACGTACCTCAGTTCCTTTTTTTCCTTTGATAAATTTTATGGCATCATCTAAACGCATTCCAACAATATCTAAAGGCTCTTCATCACCTTGTGCAACTTTTAAAATAATATCGTCAGCTTCTAATTCACCTTGTTTCCATGCTGGACCTCCAGAAATTAATTCAACAATATGGGTGTAAATTCCTTTTTTTTGCAAACGAGCTCCAATACCTTCTAATTTACCAGACATCTCTTGATCAAAACGTGTTTTAATTCGAGGAGACATATAGGTTGTATGTGGATCAAAGCCGCTTACTACACTGTTTAAAAAAGTAGAATACCAATCAGAGTTCTCAAGTTCACCGATACGCATATATAAATCGTCCATATTTTTTAGGACTTTCTTTCTTGCTTCAGCCTCTAGTTGTTTAAAGCTTTTCTTTTTAAAACTTTTATCCTTTTTAGCTTTTTCGTTTTGCTGGTTTTCGGCGTCTTCAATGTTACTTAAAATAGATAGTTTTAATTGCTTTCTCCAGTAATTCATTAATTCAGTTTCGTTTTTAGCATACGGAACCTTATCATAATCAACATCAATAACCTCTTTCTTTTTATAATTGAAAGGTTGTTTTAATAAGGAACGATAGGTCTTTTTACCAGACTCCATCTTTTCTAAAAAGCGTTGATACACCAATTTGTAAAAATCAATATTTGAGTCTCTTAATTGATTGTCAATTTGATATTTATATTGAGAGAATTCTTTTAAATCTTCTTGAGTAAAATAACGTTTATTAGGATCAAGTCCATCGATAAATGTGTTATATACATGTTCGGAAAAGTCGTCATTTAATTTTTTTTGAACGTAATGATATCGACTTAAAATATTTTTTAAAACGTAAACAATTACACGATCTTTTTCTGGATCGTTGTTAGGAACTGTATTAGAACTAACAGAATTAGAAAATAAAAGTGTGATTGCTAAAAATGGTATAATAAACTTCGTCTTCATAAAATCTTCTGTCTTTTTAATTTGTGTTGAGTCGTTGTGTTGCTAAGCTACTAAAATAATGCCAATTTTTTAGCATTATTACTTTTTATAAATGCCTCTAAAAACTTCTTGAGTCTTTTTATGGTCTTCATTTAGAAGATTCCAAACTTGAGTTACAGAACCATCTTTGTTTTTTGTCCAAGTAACCTGATTATAATAATTGCCTTTATCTTTTTTTATAAGATCACTTTTTAAAGTCATAGAATTATCTTTAAAACTACCTTTTAAAACTAATGAAAAACCAGTGTTATCAATCCAAACCTGATTCCAAGTATTATCTTTTTTATTGTAATAATTGTAGCTAGTCCCTTTATTTTTGGATGTTTTTGAATCCCAATTTTCTTGAATAGCACAGGCATTAGGCGTTTTTATAACATTATTGTGACCAATTAATTTTCCTTCAGTGTTATAAACATTCCAATTTCCGACCCAAAAATCAAATTGGGAATAACCTATTTCGTTACATGGTATTGTGGGGGCGTTTTGTGCTGAAATAATTGAAAAAAAAGAAGAAATTATAAAAATAGTTACATAAACAATAATCCGTACCATAATGCTTGGGTTTGATTACCACAATTTTACACATAAAATGAACCAATTTGTCTTTACAAAATGTTAAAAAAAGAATCCATTTTTTATATTACATTTGTTGTAAAACTTACTTACTATGCAAGATAGACCTTTGATTTTAGTTACGAATGATGACGGAATTACGGCTCCTGGTATTCGTATGTTGATTGAAATTATGAATAAAATAGGGGATGTAGTGGTGGTGGCTCCTGATAGCCCACAAAGTGGAATGGGGCATGCTATTACGGTGAATAATGTGTTACATTGTAACCCTATAACCATTGATGAAGGTCCACAAATAGAGTACAGTTGTTCTGGTACGCCTGCAGATTGTGTTAAAATGGCAAAAAATGAAATCTTAAATCGTACACCAGATTTATGTGTTTCAGGAATCAATCACGGATCCAATTCATCCATCAATGTAATTTATTCAGGAACCATGAGTGCTGCTGTTGAAGCAGGTATTGAAGGGATTCCAGCAATAGGTTTTTCTTTATTAGATTTTGATTGGCATGCTGATTTTAGAGCTGCACGTAAGTTTATAGAAAAAATAGCGTTAAATGTTTTATTAAACGGATTACCTGATGGAGTAATTTTAAATGTAAACATTCCGAAGTTGAAAGAAGACGAAATTAAAGGAGTTCGTATATGTAGACAAGCGAACGGTTATTGGAAAGAAACGTTTGATAAACGTAAAAGTCCGTTTGGTAAAGAGTACTATTGGCTTTCAGGAGAGTTTATTAATAGAGATAAAGGACAAGATACTGATATTTGGGCGTTAGAAAATGGTTTTATATCGGTAGTGCCTGTTCAATTTGATATGACAGCACATCACGCAATTCAAAAGTTACACACATGGGACATATAAAAAAAGAAATACTAATAGGAATCATAGTCTCATTGTTGGCAACAACTTGTGGCTTCTTTGTTTATTTAGAGTACATTTCAGAACTTAGTATTTCAGAAACGATTTCTAAAATAAGAGAAGGAGGGGTATTAGGTTCTTTAATAGCTCTGGCAGCAATACCTAACTTATTTGTTTTTTGGGTGTTTTTAAAGAAAAAACAAGATTACAGAGCAAGAGGAGTGTTAATAACTACAATTGCTGTAGCTTTATTAACAGCATATTTAAAGTTTTTCTAATTTTAATACATGAAATATTACATTCTTGTAGGTGAGGCTTCAGGTGATTTGCACGGAGCTAATTTGATGAAGGCCTTGTTAAAGGAAGATCCGAAAGCTGACATTCGTTTTTGGGGAGGTGACCTAATGCAAGAAGTTGGCGGTACACTTGTTAAACATTATAAAGAGCGTGCTTTTATGGGCTTTGTTGAGGTGTTGATGAATTTACGAAAGATTTTAGGAATGATTTCTTTTTGTAAAAAAGATATTGCTCAATTTAATCCTGATGTAATAATTTTTATTGATAACTCAGGTTTTAACCTTCGTATAGCTAAGTGGGCAAGAAAGCAAGGTTTTAGAACCAATTATTATATATCACCACAAGTTTGGGCAAGTAGGGCAGGTAGAGTAAAAGATATTAAAAGAGATATTGACCAAATGTTTGTAATTCTTCCATTTGAAAAAGAGTTTTACAAAAAGTATGATTATAATGTTCGTTTTGTGGGGCATCCTTTAATTGATGGAATTGCAGGAAGAGAACAAGTTTCTATCGAAAAGTTTAGAAAAGAACACGACCTTGGACATAAGGAGGTTATAGCACTGTTACCAGGAAGTAGAAAGCAGGAAATAACAAAAATGTTATCAGTAATGCTTTCATTGGTAAAAGATTTTCCACAATATCAGTTTGTAGTGGCAGGAGCACCAAGTCAATCGTATGATTTCTACAAAGAAATTATTGGAGATGCCAATGTGAAATTCATTAATAATAAAACGTATGACTTGTTAAGTATTTCACATGCTGCTTTGGTTGCATCAGGTACAGCAACACTAGAGACAGCTTTGTTTAAAGTACCTCAGGTAGTGTGTTATAAAGGAAGTAATATTTCTTATCAAATAGCTAAGCGAATAATAACATTAAAATATATATCGTTAGTAAATTTAATAATGGATAGAGAAGTGGTAAAAGAGTTGATACAAAATGATTTTACCAAAGAAAATTTACAGTACGAACTAACACGTATTTTAGAGTTAGAACATCGCCAGAAATTATTTTTGTCATATTTTGATTTAGAACAAAAATTAGGAGGAAAAGGAGCTTCTGAAAAAACAGCGAAGTTGATTGTTGCAGGAGTGAAAAAATAAAAAAGCATGATAAAAAAAATCTTATTTATATGTATAGTATCATTTTTAATGATTTCTTGTGGATCATCAAAAAATGTAAGTACTACATACCAAACAAGAACAAAAAAAGTAACAAAAGTTAAGAAAAACACACAATTAGCAACAACTAAATCATCAAGCAAAATTACAGTTGCAGATAAAATAGTATGGACAGCAGTTACTTATAAAGGTGTGCCATATCGTTTTGGAGGAATGACGAAAAGAGGAATGGATTGTTCAGGATTGATTTTTACTTCGTTTAAACAACGAAACATGCCTATCGCAAGAACGTCTCACCAAATGTATTTACAAGGAGAAAATATTTCTTTACGAGAAGTTCAAAGAGGAGATTTACTGTTTTTTAAAACCTCAAGAAAAAGAGGAAAAGTAAATCATGTAGGGTTGGTAACTTCTGTAGATAATGGAGATATTCGTTTTATACATTCAACTACATCACGAGGAGTAATAGTAACCTCGCTACATGAGAATTATTGGAAACGAGCTTTTATTAAAGCAAAACGGGTGTTGTAAAATGTTAAGAAATCAAATATAGTTTTTAGCATAAACATAACCTTTAGTTAAAGATAAAAATAATTTAATACTTTTGGAGAACCCTCTTAAATCTCTATAAAGTAAATGAAAATATTAGATGTAGTAATAATTGAAGATGAAGATTTAGCAGCAACTTCTTTAGAAAACTTATTGCAGAAAAGTCCTTATCCAATTTCTGTAAAAAAGCGGTTGGAAAGTGTAGAAGATTCAATTCTTTGGCTTAAAGAAAACACTTGCGATTTAATTTTAAGCGATATTCACCTTGGAGATGGTTATAGCTTTGAAATTTTTGAAAGATTGAAAATTTCAATTCCTATTATTTTTACAACAGCTTTTGATGAGTATGCCATCAAATCATTTCAGTTTTTTGCTATAGATTATTTATTAAAACCCTACAGTGAAGAGCTACTTAATAAAGCCATAGAAAAATATGTAAACCTTAATGAGAATAAAGGATACACTGATAAGCTTGAGCAATTATTGTTACAAATGAACAATAAAATACAGCATCAAAAAGAAAAAGAACGCTTTTTGGTGTCAAAAGGAAGTTTATCTATTTCTATTAAAAGAGAGGAAGTCGCTTATTTTATGGCGCAAGGAAAGTACTTGTTCTTGTTTACTTTTGATAACGAAAGTTACCTTTATGATGGAACAATTTCTAGTTTAGAAGAAGAACTATCTGAAAAATACTTTTTCAAGATTAATAGAAAATATATTATTCAACATTCAGCGATTAATAATATATCAAAATATAGTAATAATCGTATAAAAATAGAATTACAACCAAACTTAAATGTAGAAGAGATGCTTTTAGTAAGTGCTCAAAGAATTAAAGAGTTTAAAAAATGGTTGGATAATTAGTTCTTATGAAGTTTCCATTAAAAAAAAGAAAGCATCAATACTACCTGCTGGTAAGTGTATCGTTAATAATATTATTTTTTATTGGATACGAATTAATAACAAATAAAATTACGTCAGAAGCAGAGAGGTTAGTAGAAGAAGCAACAACTCAAAACGTAAGAGAGAAGAAAGGAATATTACAATTTGATTTTAACGAGTTTGATAAGTTTATTTCAGGAGCAGAAAAGATTATAGATAACAGTACTGTATTAAAGAGAGAGCAACTTAAAAATCGATTGGTTTTTAATAGCGAGCTAGCTTTTTCTGAGGAAATTATTGATGCTAGTTTTATTTATTTTTTTAAAGAAAATGAGGCCGTATATACTTCTTTTTTAGGAGAAAAAAAACTTGAAAAAGAAATCCTACATAGGATTAGAAAATTAAAAAAAGAAAATCAGGTTTTTGAAGTAGTATCAACACAAAAAGATACTACGTATTACCAGAAAATTATTGTAAGAAAACAATCAGACAATACTACAATAGTATACGGCTACAGTATTAATTTATTAAAATATTGGAATTATTTTTCACAAAAATATAGTGTTTATGGAGGGTATGTTATTGTAACAGACAAAACAGGTGTTTGTATGTTGCATCCAGATACTAATTACATTGGAAAATATGAAAAGACATTTTTTAATACTATTTCACCCCAAAATATAATTAAAAAAACGAAGAGTAATGAATTGAAAAATAATGGGCCAATAAAAGTAACAGTAAAATCAGAGTATTTAAACCTAGAAGTGGTAAGATATTATGATGTGTTACAAGTAGGTAACTCTGAGTTAATTTTAATAACAAGTTTCCCTTTAAATATTTCAATCAGAGAATCTGTTAACGATATTAAACAATATTTATTATGGATGAGTTTGTTGGCATTACTAACCTTTATGTTAATATTAGCTTTTTCTCGAGGTCAACTAAGGAGTCAATATTTAAAAACGCTTCAGTACGAACAAGAAAGAAAACGATTGGCTATTAGTAACGAGCAATATCAACAAAAAAACGCACGATTACAATTAAGTCAATTACGAAAAAAGCTGAATCCTCATTTTCTATTCAACACCCTAAATTCTTTACATGTTTTAATAGGAGTAGATAAAAAAATGTCTCAGCAATTTGTATTAAAACTTTCAGAGGTATATAGGTATTTGTTAAAAGAAAGAGAAGCAAACTTGGCTACAGTAAAAGATGAATTACATTTTTTAGAGCAATACTTCTTTTTGCAAAAAATTAGATTTAGTAATAGTATAAATCTATCTGTTGTAGATAATAGTGGAGGAAAAGCTTTATCAAAAAAAATACCTTTTTTAGCATTAGAAACATTGGTTGAGAATGCTATTAAACATAATGAAATAACAAAAAAAAATCCTCTTTTTATTAAAGTTTTAATTGAAGAAGACCAGATAATAGTAAGTAACAATTATAATCCAAGAAAAAATAAGAAAGAAGCAAGTTATAGCGTAGGCTTAGGGTATTTAAGTAATTTCTACGCATTTTATAACGTAAAATCATTTAAGACAGAGGTTTTTAATGAAGATTTTAAATGTTATATGCCTTTGTTGTCAAAATAATAAAATTCACTCCTTTATAAAGTAACTTCACTCTCATTTAGTTTTAATCAAACATCTTCATTTCTACATTTGGTTTCTTCTTAATAACAACATAATTTATGAAGGGGCATTCTCAAATGAAGAACATTAATTTAAAAGTACTTAGTTTATTCTTGGTGTTTTTTACCACAATGGTAGCAGCACAAAAGAAAGAAGAAGAAAAAACAGATACTATTAAAAGTACTAGTAAAGTTTCGTACAAGAAATTACAAAAAGAGGGAAACAAAAAAGAGGGACTGTTTAATATTTACAGATTAAAAGAAGACATCTACTTTGAAATCTCAGATTCATTGCTTTCAAAAGATTTTTTAATAGTAAACAAAATATCTCAAGTTCCTTATGCTTTAAACGGGCATGGATTAAATAAGGGTATGGCCTATGAAACTAAATTAATTAGGTTTTATAAAGATACCGTATTAAATAAAGTGTGGGTAAAAACAATTAACCCAAGAGTAACTTCACCAAAAAATAATGCAATAACTCGTTCAGTACGTAATAATTTTGGAGAATCTATTGTAGAAGAGTTTAAAATAGAGTCAGAAAACGAAAAGAAAACATCAGTATTAATTAAAGTAAACAGAGTTTTTAACGGTAAAGATAAAACCTTTAATGACTTATTGTCAAATATTGGCTTAGGCGGGAGTATTAAGACAAAACTATCTAAGATAGAGAAATTAAAAACTTTTTCTAAAAACATTGTAGTAAAATCTCTTTTAACAACCAGTGTATCTGAAGGAAAAAGTGCAGCACTACCTCTGTCAATTGGAGTTACAACCAATATAGTTTTGTTACCAACAAATATAATGAAGCCACGTTTTGGAGATAAAAGAATAGGATATTTTAGTAAGCCTATGGATTATTATTCTGATAGTCAGCATGAAGTAGAACATCGTGAATTAATTACACGTTGGAGGCTTGAGCCCAAAAAGAAAGATGTAGAGAAATATAAAAAAGGAGAATTAGTAACACCAAAAAAGCAAATTGTTTATTATATAGACCCAGCAACACCAAAAAAATGGGTGCCATACATAAAAAATGGAGTATATGATTGGAATAAAGCTTTTGAGCAGGCTGGGTTTAAAAACGCAGTAGTTGTAAAAGAGGTTACTAAAGAAGATAAAGATTTTGATATTGATGATGTTCGCTATTCGGTAATTACCTACGTGGCATCAGAAAGACAAAATGCTATGGGACCTTCTATAGTTGATCCAAGAAGTGGAGAAATTTTAGAATCAGATATTATTTGGTGGCATAATTTAATGAAAGGATTACACCAATGGATTCGTGTTCAAACAGGACCTATAAATCCAGAAGCAAGAGCTAATGTTTTTTCTGATAAAATAATGGGAGAATCTATTAGATTTGTATCTTCTCATGAAGTGGGGCATACTTTTGGATTAAAACATAATATGGGGGCTTCTTTTAGTTATCCAGTAGACTCGTTAAGATCAGCTAGTTTTACCAAGAAAATGGGAGGTACAGCACCATCTATTATGGATTATGCTCGTTATAATTATGTAGCCCAACCAGGTGATAATGTAACCGAAATTAGTCCAAAAATAGGAGTGTATGATAAGTATGCAATCAACTGGGGATATCGTTGGTTAGATATAAAAACACCTCATGAAGAGTTGCCCATATTAAATCAATGGATACGAAAGCATGAAAACGATCCAATGTATTTTTATGGTCCACAACAAAGAAATATTATAGATCCAAGATCTCAAAGTGAAGATTTAGGAGATGATGCTGTGAAAGCAAGTAAGTTTGGGTTAGAGAACTTAAGAAGAATAGTTCCAAACATTATTAAATGGACGTATGAAGAAGGAGAAGATTATTATAAGGCAGCAAAGCTTTATAAAGCGGTGATTGATCAATGGCAACTATACAGCGGACATGTAATGGCAAACATAGGGGGTATATATATAAATAACACAATACATGGAGATGGTAAAAACACTTTCGTTCCAGTACCAACCAAAATACAAAAAGAAGCACTCGATTATATCATAAAAGAAACAATTTTACCACAAAAATGGTTGTTTGCTCCAGATCTTATACACAAAGTATATCCAGTAAGAGACGCTCCTGATGGTGAACGTTTTTACTCTCCAATTTCCATGCACCGTGCTTATCAAACAAATATGATTTATCGTTTAATCGAAACAGACAGATTAATGCGAATTATAGAGAACAAAGTACTGGCTTCAGACAAAAATGATGTGTTTACAGAAGAGTACTTATTCAATGAACTTTTCGAGGCTATTTTTAAGAAAACGATTAATAACAAACCTATAGATATGTTTGATCGTATGACCCAGAAAAATTACGTGGATGTATTAACAGTAGATAGAAATATATTATTAAAGAAAACTAAAGAAACAAACTTAAAAAGTAAGAACTTCAAAAATGTACATTTCTCTTATATACCAAGGGTATCAGACGTAGGTTCAAACAAGAGAGCTGAATTAGAAAGAATCTTAAAATTATTAAAAAGAAAAAGAAAGAAAGGGGACAAGGCTACTCAAAATCACTACAATGATTTAATAGCTAGAATTGAATATAATTTGAATAATTAAGATGATGAACAAAAAAATAATTTACTTACTGCTTCTTATACCATTTTCGGTTTTTGCACAAAACACAAAAACGATTAGTGGAACGGTAATAGACGAAGCTAGAAATGAAACTTTACCGGGGGTTAGTATCTACGCTTCAACCAAAGTAATTGGTAACAAAACGAATATAGAAGGAGTTATTCAAGCTTCAATGATTGGAACAACTACTGATTTCGACGGAAATTTCTCTTTTAAAGCACCAAAGGAAACAAAATATATTATAATATCATATATAGGTTTTGAAACAGAGAAAATAAATGTAGAAAATAGAAGTACAGATATGATAATAACACTAAAAGAAAAGGAAGAGCTTTTAGGGGAAGTTATCGTAACAGGTTATCAAAAAATAGAGAAACGTAAAATTACGTCGTCGTTTGCAAAAATTAAAACAGATGATGTTAAAAGAGCAGGAACAGCTAATATTGATCAGATGCTTTCTGGAGAAATTTCAGGAGTACTTGTTCAACCAACTAGTGGCGCTCCTGGTGCACCCGCTAAAATTCAAATTAGAGGTACTTCAACTTTAAACGGTTCTTCTGATCCTTTGTGGGTTTTAGATGGAATTCCTTTACAAGGGAATGATATCCCTAAAGATTTTAGAGATAAAGATAATATTGATAACTTAAAATCTTTTCCAATTGCAGGAATCAATCCTGAAGATATTGAAGAAATAACAGTTTTAAAAGACGCCTCTGCAACCTCTATTTATGGAGCAAGAGCTGCAAACGGAGTAATTGTAATTACGACTAAAAAAGGTAAAGAGGGGAATATGAGGATAAACTTTAATGCGAGCACATTCTTAACTTTACGTCCTGATTTTGATAGGTTAAACTTGATGAATGCTTCTGAGAAAGTAGATTTTGAATTAGGTTTAGCTCGTAGATCAGACTTAACTTATCAAAGTGAAAGAGGAGAAGTTTCTCGTATTTTACAGGCCTATGGAGAATATAATAATTTCCAAAATAATGGTTTTTCAAGTATAAATCAGTTAGCTCAGAATGCAATTAATAGCTTAAGAAACAAAGATACTAATTGGGGGAATGAGTTGTATCAAGCGGCAATAAATCAACAATACGGATTAACACTTTCAGGTGGAAGTGAAAAATCAAGATATTACTTCTCTTTAGGGTATTTTGATGAAGAAGGAACAACAAAAGGTACTGGTTTAAATAGATACAATCTTACGTTTAAAAATGACTATGATGTAAATGATAAATTAAATGTAGGAGTGTCTGTTTTTGCAAGTAGAAATAAAAGCACATCATATATTACTGGTGCAGATGCATACACTAACCCAGCAAATTACTCAAGAAGAGTAAACCCTTATTTCACTCCATACAACGCAGATGGAGGTTATAATTATGACCCAGACTTGATTGAAAGATCAGATTTAAATTTAAAATACAATCCATTAGAAGAAAGACAAAATACAAATCAAGAGTTAACATCTTATTCTATTAAACCAATAATTGATCTTACATATAAGTTTGATAATGCTTTAACATTATATACTCAATTAGGTATGCAGTTTGACTTTGATCAAACTGAAAAATTTGGAGATAAAAACAGTTACTACACTAGAAAATATAGATTTGGCTCTAGATACCAAGATGAAGACGGTAACGATGCCTTTTTTATGCCAGAAGGAGGTATTAATCAAAACTGGAATAGTGATGCTTTTCAATATAATTGGAAAACAACATTAAATTATAACACTTCTATAAATAATATTCATGAAGTTGATGTAATGTTAGGTACCGAGTTTAGAGAGGATAAACGAACTGAAATTCATACAAAAGGATTTGGTTTTAATACAAATACTTTAAGAACTATACCTATAACAGACGAAAGAGCTTTAGGAAATGAATTGTTTAACCCATATAAGAAAACAATTAATGAAAATGCTTACGCTTCTTTCTTCGGAACAGCTTCTTACACTTATGATAGAAAGTATACAGTATTTGGAAGTTTACGATATGATGGATCAAACTTATTTGGAGTAAATCCAGAGTTTAGGTACTTACCATTATGGTCTGTTGCAGGTTCTTGGAATGTAGCTAGAGAAAGCTTTTTTGATATAGATGCTGTTAATGAATTTAAAATAAGAGGTTCATACGGGGTACAAGGAAATATAGACAAATCAACATCTCCCTTTGTAGTAGGGAATTATAAAGATGAAATTATTTTACCAGGGAATTCTGAACAAGGAATTAATGTAATATCTGCCCCTAACAAAGATTTACGTTGGGAAAAAACAATCTCATCAAATGTAGGGTTTGACTTAGGCTTATTTAATAATAGATTATACGTTTCAGCAGATTATTATTATCGTAAAAGCTCTGACTTAATAGGATTACAAGCAATACCACTAGAATCTGGCTTTAATTTTATTAATACCAATTGGGCAACATTAAATAATAAAGGTGTTGAATTAGCAATAAACTCTAGAAATATTGTCAAAGAAGATTTTAAGTGGAGTACAAGCTTTAATATATCACATAACAAAAATACAGTAGAAAGAATTCAAACCAAAGAAAACGATTTTAAACCTTCTTTATTAGGATACGGAGTAAATGCAGTTTTTGCAATAAAAACAGCAGGTTTAGATAGTAATGGTTTGCCTCTTTTTTGGAAAGATGGAAAAAAAGTAACCGCAGTAGATTTTTATAATCTATCAGAGGGGGTTGATGGAAGCCAGTTAACAAGAGAAGAGCATAGAGATTTATATACTTATGTGGGTAATGGAGATCCTGAATTTAGTGGAGGTTTCATAAATAAATTCCAGTACAAAGATTTTAGTTTAAGTGTTGCAACCAATTTTAACATAAACCAAACTATAAAGCGAACACCTTCGTATCATCCAACGCAAATAAGCCCAACACATAATTATAATAAAGAAGTTTTAAAGGCAGGTACAGGGAATTATCCAGCTTTTATAGGAAGTGCAACACCAGGTTTTGAAACAGATTTAGTGTATAGTTGGTATCATACTTACGATACAGGTAATACATACAGAGATTTAGATATTTGGGTAGATAAAATTTCATACATAAGAATTAATAGTATAAAGTTTGGATACAATGTACCAAGCAGATATTTAGAAAGTATGAATGTTTCAAGATTAAGCTTTAACCTAGAAGGAAGAAACTTATTTGTTTTCGGAACAGATTATGACGGATATTTTGATCCAGAAACCTTTGGTAGTCCATATTCTCAACCAATACCAAAAATTATTTCTTTTGGATTTAATCTTTCTTTTTAAAAAATACAGTAATGAAAAAACATATATACATATTATTAATTAGCATAGTAAGCATCGTTTCTTGTGATGATTACTTAGATATAGAACCGGTAGGACAAGTAATACCAAAATCGGTTGAAGATTACAGAAGCTTTTTAACAACAGCTTATGCAACAGAAAAAAACAACCATATATTAACTACTTATAGAGCAGATGAGCTTCAATTAACTAAAGCATCTTTTGCGTCTGAACTGTACGAAGATCTTTTTATTTGGAATGATGCCAATGCGTCACCACTAACAACACCTTTTTCGTATGCTAGTTTCTATAAAATAATTTTTCATGCAAACCATGTTATAGAAAAAGAAATAGAAATTACTGGAGATGCAGCAGCAATTACCCAATTAGTTGGAGAAGCTTACGCTTTACGAGCACTACAATATTTTCAGTTAATTAATTTGTATGCAAAGGCATATGATACAACAACAGCAGGGAGTGATAATGGAGTCCCTATAGTTACTGAATATAACTTAGACCAAAAGTATGACATTCAATCAGTAGAAGAAGTATATACGCAAATATTAAGTGATCTTTCTAATGCCGAAGCACGTTTAAATATAGAACAGCAAGCTTCTGGTTTTAACTATAGATTTTCAAAAATCGCCTTAAAAAGTCTAAAAGCTAGAGTGTATTTGTATAAAAAGGAGTGGCAAAAAGCTATTGACGCAAGTAAAGAAGCTTTAGCTATAAAAAATACAATACAAGACTTAAATTCAGATAGTTCTATGATGCCTTCAGAGTTTAATTCAATAGAATCTATTTTGGCATTAGACATAGTATCTTCTAATAATATCACTACCGATGCTTCTATTTCTGATCAATTTTTAAATAAATATGATAGAATAAACGATTTAAGATTTAATATTTACTTTAAGAAAGACGGAACAGTATACAGAGCTGCTAAAACAGCTGATATTAAGTATAAATCAACCTTCAGAGTAGCTGAACTATATTTAACCTTAGCAGAAGCATATACACAATTAAACGAATTAACATTTGCAAAAGAACAACTGTTAGTATTAATAAAGAACAGATATACACCAGCTAAAGTTGCAACTTATACTACTTATATTAATTCATTAACAAAACAACAGTTATATGAAGAAATATTAGACGAGCGTGCACGTGAATTTGCAATTGAAGGGCAACGTTGGAATGACTTAAAAAGAACTACGCAACCTGAAATAATAAAGTGGTACGAAGGAAAAAATTATACCTTAAATAAAAATGACAGTAGGTATGTCGTTCAGTTTCCAAACGATGCTAAGATAAATAACCCAAATTTTTAAGATAAAAATATCCGGCAAGTATCAAACGGATAAAAATAAATTGATACTTAATTACTAATTATTTAAATATTTACATTATGAAAAAAGTTTTCCCTTTTTTGTCTTTAATTATTGCACTTGTAATAGTAAGCTGCTCTAGTGATGATAACGATAAAGTAGTACAATCATCTTTAAACAGTATTACAAGTTTTAAAATAAACTTTGAAGGCTTAAGTGAAGATGATGTTATATACGATTTAGGAAATAACATTACAATAAGTGTTCCTTTTAAAACAGATATTACAGGTTTAGTTCCTAATATTACCATATCAGATAAAGCTACTATTTCACCAGCCTCAGGAGAAGCGGTAAATTTTGTTGATGGTGAAGCAATGCCTTTTACTGTTACTGCAGAAAATGGTGATGAGAAAGTATACAATGTTACTATTAATATTCGTGGAGAAGTAGGTAGTGGTTCAAAAATAAAGTCATACAAAGAAGCATCTTCTACTTTTGGTGACATTTTAATAGAGTATAGATATGATGAGGTTTCAAACTTTGTTAAATCGTATGATTATACAGAAGGAGGAAATAAAACAACTTTTGATTTAATTTTTAATGATAAAAATCAAATTATAGAGAAAAGATCAGATGATGATAATGTTGTAACTTATACATATAATGATTTAGGTTTAATTGCTAGTGCTGTAGAGAAAAAAGAAGGTAAAGCTCTCTATTCGTATACATATACTTATGATGATAATCAAAGATTAGTGAAAAATGTTAGAGAAACAAAAGAAGATGGTAGTATAACTAATACATCGTACACGTATAATAAAGAAGGAAATGTAGCTAGTTTAACTATTGGTACAGAAGAATACAAAAGTACCTATGATAAAAAGAACAATCCTTTTAAAGGAATCTATCCAGAAGCGTTCGCTAAAATTAATATTAGTGCAAGTTTGAATGGAGTAAATGTTAATAATCCAATAAAAGGAACTTTTTCTTACGATACTGACGTAACAATTGAATATAATACTGATGATTATCCAGTAACAGCATCTTATGTGTTATTTGGAACATATAACTTTGACATTACGTACACTTATTTTGATTAATTGATTATTCCCCTAGTTAAGCACTCTTAGAATTTATTTTAAGGGTGTTTTTTTATGCAAATTTATAATGAATAAAGTAACCATATTATTAATAGCTATTTTATTAGTAACTTGTAAAACAAGTGCTATAAAAAATGAAGACATAGTTCTAGAATTAACTAAAGAAGAACAGCTAAATAAATTATATCAAGAAAAAATAAAACCTCTGTTTAGTTCATATATTGATATAAAAATACCTAATGAATTTAGGATAGATAAGAACGACAACTCTATTAATGCTGGAGCAGCAGATAATTATATTGAAGTAAGTCAAGGATTAGTAGATTATGATAAAGATTATATAAAAGTTTATGTACTATCTCACGAGATAGGTCACATCGTAACACTTAATCAAGCAAAAAAGTTTAAATTGGGTTCACAAATACCTTCTGGGATTGAAACAAATGATTATAAAAAAGCAGAGTATTTAGCAGACTTAATTGCGATACATTTAATGCTAACCCAAGAGAAAACTTTAGGAGAAGAATTAAAACAGAATTTAGAAGTAGTTCAATCTTTATTAGGGCCAGAAATATTTACACATCCAAGTGCTGTAGATAGAGTAGAGCTAATGAATTTGTATATTGAAAAAAGCTTTAAAGAAGATCCTAAAGTAGCTTTTAAAGAAATTTTTGAAAAGGTATGGAATATGGATTAAAACAAAAGCGCCCCATAGGGCGCTTTTGTTACTTTCTTATTAACTCAATTCCTTAATTCAACATTTGCCACAATTTATCCTTGAGCTCCATTAAGCCTTGTTGAGCTACAGATGAAATAAATAACGCTTCAATGCCTTCTGGTAATTCTTGTTTAATTTCTTCTTTCAATTCGTCGTCTAGCATATCTGATTTTGATATAGCTAATAAACGGTCTTTATCCAATAATTCAGGATTGTGTTTGCGAAGTTCATTCAATAAAATTTCATACTCCTTTTTTATATCCTCGCTATCAGCAGGAATTAAAAAGAGTAGGGTAGAGTTACGTTCTATATGACGTAAAAAGTGATGCCCTAAACCTTTTCCTTCAGCAGCTCCTTCAATAATCCCAGGAATATCTGCCATTACAAAACTTTGATGATTACGATATTCCACAATACCTAAATTAGGTTTTAGGGTTGTAAATGCATAATCAGCAATTTTAGGTTTGGCGGCGGTAATAACAGATAATAAAGTTGATTTTCCTGCATTAGGGAAACCAACTAAACCAACATCAGCTAAAATTTTTAATTCAATACGATACCACCCTTCTTGTCCGTCAATACCTGGCTGTGCATAACGAGGAGTTTGATTGGTTGATGACTTAAAATGCCAGTTACCACGACCACCTTTACCACCTTCTAATAAGATGATTTCTTGTTCGTCTTCAATAACTTCATGTAAAATTTCGTCAGTATCAGCATCACGGATAATAGTTCCTAATGGAACAGGAATGATAACATCAGCACCATCATGTCCAGTACTTCTACTGCTACTACCATCACCACCGTGTTCAGCTCTAAAATGACGTTTAAATTTTAAATGGAAAAGTGTCCACATATTTTTATCGCCACGTAATATAATGTGACCACCTCGACCACCGTCACCACCATCAGGTCCACCTTTCGCAATGTATTTTTCGCGATGCAAGTGTGCAGATCCACGACCACCTTTACCTGATGATGCGTAGATTTTAATATAGTCGACAAAATTTCCTTCAGTCATTGTTCGTTGTTTATTTGTTGAATTGTTAAAAAGCGATTTAATCGTTATTATTTTAACAATTAAACAAGTGTTTGTTATAGTGTATCAAATACGTCTGATAAACGTTGTGTAATTTCTTCAATAGAGCCAACTCCGTTTACTCCGTAGTAGTTGTTTTGTGTTTGGTAATAGTCTTTTAAAACAGCTGTTTTAGTGTTGTATTCATTAAAACGATTACGGATTTTACTTTCATCCATATCATCAGAACGACCACTAGTTTTTCCTCTTTCTAAGATACGTTCAACTAATAAGTCTTCTGGTACTTCTAAAGCAACCATTCCGTTAATACGTTCGCCTTTTTCAGCTAAAAAAGTATCTAAAGCTTTTGCTTGAGATTCTGTACGAGGAAATCCATCAAAAATAAATCCTGCAGAATCTGCATTTTTGTTAACCTCTTCTTTCAACATATTAATGGTAACTTCATCAGGAACTAAATCTCCAGCATCAATATATGTTTTTGCTAATAATCCTAATTCAGTTTTATTTTTAATATTAAATCGGAATACATCTCCTGTTGAAATGTGTACTAAATTGTATTTTTCTTTTAAAACTTCTGCTTGAGTACCTTTTCCTGCACCTGGAGGACCGAATAATACGATGTTTTTCATTTTTGGTGGTGTTGTTAATTGATAAATAGCAGGCAAGTTTCTACCATAACCTTTGTAATCTAATCCGTAACCTACAATAAATTTATCATCAATACTTTTTCCAATATAATTTATATGTAGCTCTTTACGATAGACATCAGGCTTGTAAAAAAGTGTTACTATTTTTAGTTCTTTTAATTTTTTTGTTTTAAAGATTTCATAAATCTCTTGAAGGGTTGTGCCAGTATCAATAATATCTTCTAAAATAATAACGGTACGACCAGATAAATCTTCATTAAGACCAATTAAGCTCTTTACATTTTCTGTTGAAGAAGTGCCTTGGTAAGAAGACAATTTAACAAAACTAATTTCACAGTTTCCTTTATATTCACGTAAAAAATCGGCAGTAAAAACAAAGCACCCGTTTAAAATTCCTATGAAAATAGGAACTTCATCAGAAGGTAAATCTTTTCTTACTTGCTCAGCTAAAGAACTAACAATATTAGAAATTTCATCTGCTGAAATGAATTCTTTAAAATATAAATCGTGGAGTTTTGTAATTTTCATCAGACTGCAAAGATAGTTGCTTGATATTAAATGAAAAAACCGTTTTGAAGTTTATTCAAAACGGTTTTATGTATGTTTTTATTTAAGTTACTTGTTTTCTTCTTTTTTAGAAACGTCAAACATAATTGGCGTTGCAACAAATAAAGAAGAATAAGTACCTACTACCACACCTACGATTAATGCGAACATAAATCCTTTAATACTGTCCCCTCCAAAGAAGAAGATAGCTAACATTACAAGTAATGTTGTTAAAGAGGTGTTGATAGTCCTTCCTAATGTACTGTTTAATGCTTTGTTTACTAAACTAGCAGTAACAGAGTTTTTGCCTTCTGTAAACTCTCTAATTCTATCAAAAATTACCACAGTATCATTTAATGAGTATCCTACTACTGTTAAAATTGCTGCGATGAATGATTGACCAATTTCCATATCAAATGGCATGAATTTGTATAGTAAAGAGAATACACCTAATACTACTAACACATCATGAAAAACAGCTACTACCGCACCAATAGAGTATGCCATTTTTCTAAAACGTAATAAGATGTATAAGAAAACTACGATTAACGATCCTAAAACTGCCCATAAAGCTGATTGCTTAATATCATCTGCAATAGTAGGTTCTACCTTAATGTAGCTCATAATTCCGTTTCCTGCTTTTTCAAAACCAGGTTTAAAGTTTTCGTAAGAAGTGTCTCCTAAGTATGGTTTTAATCCTTGATATAAAGCGTTTTGAACTTGTTCATCTACATTAGTACCTTCTTCATCAATTTTGAAGGCAGTAGTAATTTTTAATTGGTGATCAGAACCAAAAGTTTTTACTTCTGGAGCTGTACCAAATACTTCTTTCAGCTGCTCTGATACCTCATTACCTTTCATGGCTTCGTCAAAACGTACCACATAAGAACGTCCTCCTTTAAAGTCTACCCCTTGCTTTAAACCTACAGTAAAAATAGAAGCTAAGCCTACTACGATAAAGAATCCTGAAATTATATAAGCTATCTTACGCTTTTGTAAGAATTCAATATTAATATTTTTAAACCAGTTTTTAGAGAAACCAGTATTAAAAGGTAACTTAGTTCCTTTTTCAACAGCACCGTCAATAAATAAACGAGTAATGAATACAGCTGTAAATAAAGAAGTAGCAATACCTATCATCAGTGTTAAAGCAAAACCTTTAATTGGTCCTGTACCGAAAGTGTATAAAATAATACCAGTTAATAAAGTAGTAATGTTAGCATCAATAATTGCAGATAATGCTCCTTTAATACTAAATCCTTCATCTACTGATTCACCTAAGTTTTTTCCACCGTTTAAGGCTTCTTTAATTCTTTCAAAAATAATTACGTTTGCATCTACTGACATACCTATGGTTAAGATAATACCAGCAATACCAGGTAAGGTTAATACTGAATTGAATGAAGCTAAAATTCCAAAAATAAATAAGATGTTAACTACTAAAGCAATGTTAGCATAAATACCAGCTCTACCGTAGTATAAGAACATCCAAACCAACACTAAAATAATAGCTAACCCGAATGACCACATACTTGCATCAATAGATTCTTTACCTAATGATGGTCCAACTACTTCAGCTTGAATAATACGAGCAGGAGCAGGTAGTTTACCAGCTTTTAAAACTGTTGCAATATCTTGTGCCTCAGTTACTGTCATGGTTCCTCCTGAAATTTGAGTACTACCACCAGTAATAGCTGTATTTACAACAGGAGCAGTATATACGTAGTTGTCTAATACCACAGCAACGAACTTACCAATATTTTCGCTAGTCATTTTTGCCCATTGCTTAGTACCGGAACCATTCATTAACATGGATACTACAGGTTTACTCAATTGATCGTATTCTTGTTTAGCATCTGCAATTACATCACCACCAATAGGAGCTTTATCTTTTCTGTTAGATTTTATTGCATACAAACCAATAATCTCTGTTCCATCAGTTCCAGCTTGAGTTTTGTAATCCCATAAAAACTTTGTATATTTTAAGTTGTTAGGTAATAAAGCTCTAACCTCCTTGTTCTGTAAGAAACTATTTACTTTCGCAGTATCTTGAACTCTAGCTTGTGCAACTAACGAGCTTACTTGTTGTGGACTCTGAGCTACATTAGGGTATAAATAAGTAAATAAGTTCTTTTGAGTTTCAACTTTTGTAGAATCAGCAGATTCACCCAATAAATCATCAATATCATTGTCTGCCTTAGCAGTATCTTTCACTTGTTCAGTTTCAGAATCATCTTTTAACATTTCAGCAACTTTAGCGTTTGCTGTAAAGAAAAAGTTTTGAACATCTGCATTCGTGTGTACTTCCCAAAACTGTAATTCAGCAGTACTTTGTAGTAGTTTTTCTACACGATCAATATCTTTAGCACCTGGTAATTCTACTTGAATTCTACCAGAGTTTCCAATACGTTGAATGTTCGGTTGTACAACTCCAAATTTATCAATACGGCTACGTAATACTTCAAAAGCAGTGTTGATAGAAGTGTTTATTTCTTCTTGTAAAGTCGATTTAACCTGCTCGTTTGTTTTGTTGAAGTCTATTTTATCACGTAAAGCCTTTGTTCCAAAAATGCTAGGGTCACTTAATTTAATACTACCATTACTTAATTTTTCGAACTCGTTGTAGAATAAATCTAAGTAATTCTCTTGGCTATCTTTTTGAGCTTCATCAGCATTCGTTAATGCTTGCTTAAAAGTTGTGTTTTGAGAATCGTCAGACAATCCGATTAAGATATCTTTTACTGATACCTGTAAAATTGCGTTAATACCCCCTTTTAAATCAAGACCAAGGTTCATCTCCTTGTTTCTGATATCATTGTAAGAGTACTTTGCAAATCCTAAATTTACTATCTCTTTGTTAGCTACGCTATCTAAGTATTTTCGTTCATATCTTGCTAGAGCTCTACCGTTGTTATCACTAACATTAGCTTTAGCATATTGTTTCGCACTATCTTCTACCTTATTGGCAAAGAATGTAAACGATAACTGATAAATACTCACTAGACCAAAAAGTATAGCAAATAATTTAATTAATCCTTTGTTTTGCATTGTAAATAATTTAAATCGACTTTATTTTAAAAACGTGCAAATATAGCGTTTCGTTAAAAGAAAAGCCAATTCTTTTATCATATTTATGTGATTAGATAATAAATAGGGAATATTTGCTAACAAATGTCAGTTTTTAGGGGGATTATATTACGTATATTTACCTATTTTTTAGCAAAATAAATAACTTAAAAATTTTAAATAATTCGCCATGGCGCATTTAACAGATATCGAAATTGCTCAAGCAAAAGAATTACAACATATTAAACATATAGCAAGTAAATTAAAAATTAAAGAAGATGATTTAGAAATGTATGGGAAATACAAAGCTAAATTACCTTTAAGTTTAATAAACGAAGAGAAAGTAAAAGAAAATAACTTAGTGTTGGTAACAGCACTAACACCTACGCCAGCAGGTGAAGGAAAAACAACTGTTTCTATAGGTTTAACAGAAGGATTAAATAAAATAGAAAAACAGGCAACTGTAGTATTGAGAGAACCATCATTAGGACCTGTTTTTGGAATTAAAGGAGGGGCAGCTGGAGGTGGACATTCGCAAGTTGTACCAATGGAGGATATAAACTTACATTTTACTGGAGATTTCAACGCTATAGAGAAAGCAAATAATTTACTGTCAGCTTTAATAGATAACAATTTACAGAGCAGCACTGATAATTTAAATATCGATCCTCGTACGATTTTATGGAAACGCGTGATTGATATGAACGATCGTTCGTTACGTCAAATTACAATTGGTTTAGGAGGAACGGCAAATGGAATACCACGCGAAGATGGATTCAACATTACACCAGCATCAGAAGTAATGGCTATTCTTTGTATGGCAACTTCTTTTGATGATTTAAAAGAACGCATAGGGAGTATTTTTATTGGGTTCACTTTTGATAAAAAGCCAGTTTTTGCACGTGATTTAAAAGCACAAGATGCAATGGCTATTTTATTAAAAGATGCAGTAAAACCAAATTTAGTACAAACCTTAGAAGAAAATCCGGCAATTATTCATGGTGGACCTTTTGCAAATATAGCACAAGGTACTAATACAATTATTGCAACTAAAATGGGGTTGTCGTTATCAAATTATGTAGTAACAGAAGCTGGTTTTGGAGCTGATTTAGGAGCAGAAAAGTTTCTAAATATAAAATCACAATATGCAGGGTTAAATCCTAAATGTGTGGTTCTAGTTGCTACTATTAGAGCATTGCGCCACCATGGAGGATCATCAAAAGAAGAATACAATAGCCCAAGATTAGAGCGTGTACAAAACGGATTTAAAAACCTAGAAAAGCATATAGAGAATATTAGAAAATTTAATATTGAACCTGTAGTAGCTATCAATTCTTTTATTTCAGACACTGAGGAAGAAGTTAATTATGTGATTGATGCTTGTGCTAGTTTAGGTGTACAAGCAGTTGTTTCAGAAGGATGGGCAAAAGGAGGTGAAGGAACTAAAAAATTAGCTGAGGCTGTTGTTGATGTAGTTGAAAACAAAGCTACCCAATACAAACCGTTGTACGATTGGAAAAGTCCTGTAAAAGAAAAAATAGAAAAGATTGCCAAAGAAATTTATGGAGCAGATGCTGTAACCTATGATAAAAAAGCTGAGTTAAACTTGCGAAGAATTGATCGTTTAGGTTTTAATGACTTTGCTGTTTGTATGGCAAAAACTCAAAAGTCATTTTCAGATAATGATAAGTTAATTGGAAGACCAGAGGGGTTTACAGTAAATGTTAGAGAAATAGAAATAGCAGCAGGAGCACAATTTATAATTCCAATTTTAGGAAAAATGATGCGTATGCCTGGGTTACCCGCAACTCCAGCATCAGAAAGTATGACAATAGATAACAAAGGGCTAATTTCTGGTTTGTCATAGGTGTTTTTTACGTTTATAACTTAAATGTGTTTTCATGTTAAAAGAGAGCCAAGTTTTAAAAGGTAATAATAGTTATTAATAAATAAGTCCCGAGTTTGTTTATCACTCGGGACTTAATTTATTAAAAGATTATTCGACAATAAGATTATTTAATTTTATGTTTTTTAGAGCTTTTAAACTCCCCTCTATAGAGTTTAAATCCCCTTTTAAATTATATTTTTTACCTTTTATATTAACAAGTATACCAATGCTGTTAATCTTACTTTCTTTGATTGTTTGGTAAATTTGATAAGTAACACCCTTGTTTTTAAAAACTAAGGTGTCTTTTGTTTTATTGAGTCTGAAATTGTAATCTCCCCCCATCAATTCAATAGGGAATGAGAATTCTACAGTTCTATCAGGTTTAATCAAAGCGTAATTAAGAGCTAATCCATTCATACTAAATAGAACAGCCCGTTTCTTGTTTTTAATAAGATTAAATGATAATATTTTAGAAAGCCCATCATATTTTAAATCTAGTGTTTTAGTGGTTTTGGTATTTTTTTTATTTCCGTTCCATTCTGTTATAGTAGTCGAATAAAAAGGAGTAAAAGCAGCATTTTCTTCTACAATTAAAATAGGAGTAGGTATATTGTTTACTACTTTAAAAGTTGAATATTGATGCCAGCAACAACCACTTTTAGTAATGGTATGAATGGTTTTTGTTTTGTCATCCGTTTGAAACATACCACAATATTCTTGTGCTAATCGAGTAAACTCAGGGCTAAATGTTAGTTTGTTGTTAATTTCTAGATAAATTTTAAAAGACGGTCCATGATAGCAGCTAAACTGTCCATCCATGATAGCTAAGTCTTTAACACCATCGAAATTAAAGTCTTTATAAATTAAAATACTTTGTTTTCCATATGGAATGTTTAACATACTTGTTTTAACAACTCCAGAGGTCTCTAACTCAAAAGTTAATTCATCAGAGTGTATTTCTATAATTTTTGTATTTGTTTTAGATTCGTAAACAGTAATACTTCCTTTTTTGAAAATTTCATTTTCATAACCTTTTTCAATAACCAAGAGTCCTTTATATCTTTCTGAAAAACCTATGATCTCGTAATGAGTTTGACCAAATATCTTTAGAAAAGTAAATATAAACAGTAGCGTAAAATTCTTTTTCATGAAGTAAACTATTGAGATGTTAATTCTAAATGATGTTCCATAAAACAAAAAATATATTAAGAATGAAGGAAAATAAATATAAAAAAGAAATCCTTTGGTTACTGGATAATTAACCAAAGGATTGTTTTATTTTATAATAAAAATATTTTTATGTTAATTCACACCACGTTGTTTGTTAATTTCGTCTTGTAATTGTCTACGTAATTTTTGTTCTTTTTCAATGGTCTTTTTTTTGTATTGTTCAAATTCCTCTTCAGTTTCAGTTAATAAACTTTTTGTTTCTTTAGTAACTACATTACTGTTATTAAACCTGTATATGAAGAAAGCTAAGGCAGCAAGTAAAACAAAAATAATACCCCATACTATAGAGTTGTAGGTGGATTTGTTTAAAGGAATTCCAACAAAAGAAATAGCATCTTCCTTATCAATAGAAGTAACTAAATCTTTGTTTAGTGTATCTATCTTAGTTTGTAATTCAACAATACTTTTTTGTTGTTCATCTATTTTTACCTGTTTAGCAGCAGCATCTGTTTTAATAACCTTTATACTGTCTAAAATACTATTCTGTAGTCTTAAGTATTCATTTTTTTTTACGACCTTATAAATTTGGTAGTTGTTTGATTTCTTATAAAGTTCTTTAAACTGGTTTTCAACCGTATTAGGTTGGTCAGGAGAACTGGTTTGAGCTATAATACTTTGAGATAAAATAAAGATGAATACTATTTTTAAAAATTTCATGATACTGATATTTTTGTTCAATTGATGAATACATATGGTTTAAAAAAACCCAAACGTTAAGGTTTGGGTTTTTAGTATAAGCAAGGTTATGAAACTTATTTTACTTTTTCTACAATGGCCTTAAAAGCTTCTGGATTGTTCATAGCTAAATCAGCTAAAACCTTACGGTTTAATTCGATATTATTAGCTTTAACTTTACCCATAAACTGTGAGTAAGACATTCCGAACTGACGAGCTCCAGCGTTGATACGTTGAATCCATAAAGAACGGAAGTTTCTCTTATTGTTTTTACGGTCACGGTATGCATAAAGCATTCCTTTTTCAACCGCATTCTTTGCTACTGTATAAACGTTTTTACGACGTCCAAAGTAACCTTTTGCTTGCTTCAAGATTTTTTTTCTTCTATTTCTTGAAGCTACTGAATTTACTGATCTTGGCATAATTCAAATGTGTTTTTGTAGTAGGCGACTTACTTAAAAGTTCTTTAATGAGCCCAACTCCATGGTTAATAATTAAATTCCCTGAGCTAACAATTATTTTAAAACTAATTGTTGCTTAATGTTTGCTTCATCAGACTTATGTACTAATGTAGCATGTGTTAATGCAAGCTTACGTTTTTTAGACTTCTTTGTTAAAATGTGGCTTTTAAACGCGTGCTTTCTCTTGATTTTTCCAGTACCAGTTAACTTGAAACGTTTCTTAGCACTAGATTTTGTTTTAATTTTAGGCATCTTTGTTTTTTAGTTTTATCTTGCTTATATTATTGTTCTATGTATTATTTGCTCTTTTTAGGGGCAATAAACATAATCATACGTTTTCCTTCTAGTTTCGGCATTTGTTCTACCTTACCGTATTCTTCTAATTCTTGAGCTAATTTTAATAGTAAAATTTGTCCTTGTTCTTTAAATACAATCGAACGCCCTTTGAAGAATACAAAAGCTTTTAATTTAGCTCCATCTTGTAAGAACTTAATCGCATGCTTCTTTTTGAATTCGTAATCATGTTCGTCAGTTTGAGGTCCGAAACGAATTTCCTTAACGGTAACTTTAGTAGCTTTAGCTTTTAAAGCTTTTTCACGTTTCTTTTGCTCATATAAGAACTTTTTGTAATCAATAACTTTACAAACAGGAGGAACAGCTTTAGGTGAAATTTCAACTAAATCTAATTCTAACTCTCGTGCAATCTCTTTAGCTTTAGCTAATGGATATACACCTACTTCCACGTTATCGCCTACAAGACGAACTTCATCAACATGTCTAATTTTTTCATTAATTCTATGTTGATCTTCTTTAATTACTCTCGCGGGTCTTCTACCGCCTTTTCTTCTAATTGCTATGACTTATAAATTTTAAATTACTATCTATTTTTTAATTACCAAAAGGAACTAATGTCTTACTAACTTCTTTCTGTATTAGAGAAATAAACTCCTCTATAGTAAATGTTCCTAAATCACCTTCACCATGTTTTCTTACAGATACTGTGCCATCTTTTTCTTCTTGTTCACCAACAATAACCATAAAAGGTATTTTACTAACTTCGGCATCACGTATCTTTCTTCCTGTCTTCTCGTTACGGTTATCAACGAGGGCGCGAATTTCGGAATTTTCTAACAAAGTTAAAACTTTTTCGGTATATTTTTGATATTTCTCGCTGATTGGCAGTACAATAACTTGCTCTGGGGTTAGCCAAAGAGGGAAATTACCACCTGTGTGCTCCAATAAAACAGCAATAAAACGCTCCATAGAACCAAATGGTGCACGGTGAATCATTACTGGGCGGTGTAATTGATTGTCAGCACCTTTGTAATGTAAATCAAAACGTTCAGGTAGGTTGTAATCGACTTGAATAGTACCTAATTGCCAACTTCTACCTAAAGCATCTTTTACCATAAAGTCTAACTTGGGACCATAAAAAGCAGCTTCACCTTCTTCAACAACATAATCTAACCCTTTGTCTTTTGCTGCATTGATAATTGCTTGCTCAGCTTTTTCCCAGTTTTCAACTGAACCAATATATTTATCAAGGTTAGCCATATCTCTAATAGATACCTGAGCAGTAAAATCTTCAAAACCTAAAGACCCGAACACGTATAGTACTAAATCAATTACATTTTTAAACTCTTCATCTAATTGTTCAGGTGTACAGAATATGTGTGCATCATCTTGAGTAAAACCACGAACACGAGTTAAACCATGTAACTCACCACTCTGTTCATATCTATATACAGTACCAAATTCAGCAAAACGTTTAGGTAAATCTTTATATGAATAAGGTTTGTGATTGTAGACCTCACAGTGATGTGGACAGTTCATAGGTTTTAGCAAAAACTCCTCGTCTTCTTTTGGAGTAGTAATAGGTTGAAAACTATCTTCACCATATTTAGCATAGTGCCCAGAGGTAACATATAGTTCTTTCTGACCAATGTGAGGAGTCATAACCATTTCGTACCCTGCTTTCTTTTGAGCAGCTTTTAAGAAATCTTCTAAACGACCACGTAAAGCAGCGCCTTTAGGTAACCATAACGGTAAACCTTGTCCTACTTTTTGAGAAAAAGTAAAAAGTTCTAGCTCTTTACCAAGTTTTCTATGGTCACGCTTTTTAGCTTCTTCAAGTAGTTCTAAATATTGTTTTAACTCTTTTTGTTTAGGAAAAGAAATTCCATAGACACGAGTTAACTGGTTGTTCTTTTCGTCACCGCGCCAATAAGCACCAGCAACATTCATAATTTTTACTGCTTTAATAATTCCTGTGTTCGGAATATGTCCTCCACGGCATAAGTCAGTAAAATCACTGTGATCACAAAAAGTAATATCACCATCTTCTAAACCTTCAATAAGTTCTACCTTATATTGGTTGTTTTGTGCTTTATAGTAGGCTAAAGCATCAGCTTTAGAAATAGAGCGCATTTTAAACTCAGCTTTTTCCCGAGCACGCTCTAAAAATTTCTTTTCTATTTTATCAAAGTCTTTTTCAGAAATAGTATCTTCTCCAAAATCAACATCATAATAAAAACCATTCTCAATAGCAGGTCCAATAGTTAATTTTGCATTTGGATAAAAATCTTGAATAGCTTGTGCTAATACGTGAGCAGAGGAATGCCAAAAAGCTTTCTTTCCTGCTGCGTCATTAAAGGTATATAAAACTAACGAGCCGTCTGTGGTAAGTGGGGTGGTGGTTTCAATGGTGTCTCCTTCAAAACTTGCAGAAATAACATTTCTAGCTAAACCTTCACTAATACTTTTAGCAACATCCATTGGAGTGCTGTTCTTTTCAAATTCTTTGACGCTCCCGTCAGGTAATGTAATTTTAATCATTATATATATGTGTTATGTATAATTTCCTTACAAGTGGAAATTTTGAATCGCAAAGATATTGTAAAAGCATTTTGTAAGCAATATATAATAATTAAAGATTATAAGATTAATTTTATAAGCACAATAATTTTAGAGAGCTAATGTTTTTTAAAATGAAATAATTACTTTTAGTTTTTTTAGCGTTTGTTTTTTAGATATGTTTTTTGATTTTTTTAAAAATAAAGGTAAGCTTGAACCATTTGAAATTAAAAATAGTAGTGCAGTCTTACTCTTAATGGCTCCTGGGTTGTATGTTTATTCTGTTTTAATTTTTTATTTTAATAAAAAAGCAATAGAACTCCCTGGTTTAAGAGAAACCTTCGCTGTTGTTTTTTTTATAGCAGGAATAATACCTCTTGTGAAAAAGGAGTGGGCTAAAAAATACTATGGCTATGTGGTTTTTTTAGTGTTATTTTTATTTCAACATTATCTTATATATACGACTAAAGTAAATGATTTTTCAATAGACTATTTGTTAGGAACTTTTATTGTGATGTTTGGAGCTATACTAATTTTAAACAATAGAGGTTTTATAATGGTTTTTAGTGTTTTCCAGTTATTGCATTTAACTTATTGGGGTTTCACATCAAATATAAATATTGTATTAGAATCTGCGATATTAATATCTACTTCTACTATTTTTATTTTTTCAACAATTATTTTAAATGGTCATGTAAGATATCGAAAACAATTACAAGAAATAAATTTGTCATTAGAAAATAGAGTAAAAGAGAGAACAAAAGACTTAGAAATTAGAGCAAAAGAATTGTCAGAAAAGAACGAAGATTTAGAAGAGTTCGCCTATGTAGTATCACATGACTTAAAAACCCCTTTAGGGAATTTACATGCTTTGTCAGAATGGATGTTGGAGAGTAATGTAAATGATTCAGGAAAAAATGAACACATCAATATGCTTCGAATGATGAAAGATCAAGTAGAGCAGATAGATTTATTAATTAATGGTATCCTTAATTATTCCTTAAAAGGGAATGAAAAGGAGGTGAAGAAAGAAATAAAAGTAAATAATATTGTAGAGCAAATAATAGAATTAAATTCTGTTCCTAATTGTATCATAGAAATAAAGAATAAGCTACCAATAATAGAGTATAATGAAACTGAGATAATCCAAGTGTTTGAAAACTTAATAGAGAACGCGATTAAGCACAACGATAAAGAATATATATGTATAGAAATAGGAAGCAAAGAAGAAGATAAAGAATATGTTTTTTATGTAAAAGACAATGGTCCGGGGATAGAACAAAAAAATCATAAAAAAATTTTTAATCTTTTTCAAAAGCTAGAAGAAACATCTTCTTTTCAATCTATAGGGCTGGGGTTGGCTTTGGTTAAGAAGATATTGAAGAGAAGAGGAGGACGTATATGGTTGAATAACGAAGAGGGGCAAGGAACTATATTTTACTTTTCGGTCATGAAAAAATAAAGGACGTGAGTGTAACTAATTATATAATAACGTATTAAAAAATATTTTAAAAAAAAGGTAAAAAAAGTGCTTGTTAAGTGGGGAAAGGTATCTATATTTGCACCCGCCAACGGAGAAGCGGTAAGCTTTAAAGTTAGTGAGAGTTCATTAAGATAGGGGTTTAAGATATTTAAAGAAAAGGTTAAAAAATAGTTTAACAAATTCTTGTTTATTAGGA
>NZ_JBECOV010000010.1:0-108579 GCF_040104435.1 Tenacibaculum sp. SSH1-16 | reverse complement strand
TTTTTGAATCTTCATCTGTTTTCTTGAAAACAATTTTTCCATCTACAGACTTAAACTGGCTATTCACCATTGCCTCGATAACAGAAGTATCTGATGTTGATTCAATAGTTAAAGTAACTCTTCCTCCATTTACACTTGAAGATGGTTTACCTTTTGTGTCTGTGTTTCTGTTTAAGCTGTATTCAGCTTCTAATACGTCGAATTCTTTTCCTGCGAATTCGAAACTTGCTCTAAATGATCCCATAGTTTCTTTTTTTTGGGTTAAATAATTAAATTAAAATACTTTTTAGAGCTTTCTCCATAAAAAAAAGAGAAAGCTTTAAACAATATAAAACCTTCTCTTTTTTTATTTTTTGGCGCCATTCTATAAGAAGAAAGAAGATAACAAATATTGCCTTATGTGATGTAAATTTATGTTATAGTTTTCTTACTACCAAATTTTTATGTAAATAAATTGTTACTTTTTTTTAAAAAACCTTAACCTTCTGTATTAAACAAAGACTATTGCTGATTAAATTGACTTTGCGTTCTTTAAAACTATTGGGCTTTTGAAAAGTGTTTTATTTTAAACCCCATATTTTCATACAAAGTAATAAGCTCATCTTTATCATTATAATCTTTAATTTCCTTTACTTTCCAACTAACTTTTTCTTTTGTGGCTTCATCAACAAGGTTAAATAAATGCATCATTGCAACTTCTTCAAGTCCTTTTTCTTTTCCATTTCTATCTTGCAAAAAAACCTCTTTACTTCTAATTTTATCCCACATCTTTACCCATAATCCGGATTCTTTAACTGAAGGCGTGTTCATAGTATCAATATCAAAAACTTCTATTTCGTTTTCTTTAGAGTTTATTGCTACTAACACTTCTACTCCTTTATTAGTTGTTTCTATTACACATTTTGCTTCTTCACCTACTCGTTCATCTAATAAATACTTAACTTTTTTTAAACGGTTTCTTTCTAACTCTATTCCTTGTTCTCTCTTTCTTAACTCTTTTAATTTTTTTCTAAATATCAGTTTAAAAATCATATATATAAATTTAATTGAAAAACTGCTATTAAGATGTTTATAGGTTGTAAGAAGAAAGAATTGTATTATATAAATTGGTAACTACCAAACTATAATTTTATAGGAGCCTTTTTCTTCTTCAAAATATAAGGTTAATCTTTTTTAGCAGTTTCACAAAAGTAGTAAGTTTTTTATATTGACTGACAGTAATTACTAATAATATATAAAATCAAAGATGTTAAGGTTTAGTTGCTAATTACAATGGTTCACCTTAGCAAAAACTAATCTTGCAGTATTGTTACCTCAGATTTTTTTAGTACCTAGAGGTTGAAAATTTATATCTAACTCAAAATTATAAATCGGAACTTCTTATGTTTTAGTTATAAATAATCTTATTTTTTTATTTTCTTAAAATAACCTTGGGTATCTATTTTATACTTATTTGTATATATTACTCCTTCAATTTCTTTTTCTTCTTCTATATCGTAACAAGATTGTTCATCAATGGTTGTAATTGTATAATCTTTATCAATTTCAAAGCTCCTATCCCATCCACATTCATAATTCTTTCCTCCTACAACAATCAGTTTATCAACAGTTTTGTTATTACTGTTTATAGTTTGTAACTCAAAATACGGCAGATAATAATCTTGTTCTTTATTTGAATAAATAAATAAAAGCACTCTATACTTATTTTTATCTGGAAACCTCTTATAAAAATATCCTTTTCCTTTATAAGGATAACTATCTTCCTCTTTAGCGTATAAATCCTCTTTTAATTTAAACTCAGTTTTATCAGAAAACAAAAAATTCAACTCCGATTTCTCACTTATTTCATTTTTCTGTTTTAGGCTATCAGTAAGAGCAAATAAAAAATCATTATTATAGTCATACGAATACGTATAAGGTAACTTTTTAATAGAAACAGTATCCCAGTTAAATGCTTCTATACTTTCTACTGAAGGAGCTTGAACAAGCTTTTTTTCGTTATCCTTGGGTACTTTACAGGAAATAAATAAATAAATGAATAAATAAATAAATAGTCTCATATTAAATTTCTTTAATTTTAGAAAAATCAAACCCAAAAATATGGAGATGATGATAGTGACGTACTCTTTCAGTTTTATAATGTTGAGTATGTGGCAATAATGTAGTTTTAGTAATTTTTACTTTTTCTTTTTTCTTAGTTTTAGGATTTAATACTTCTTTTTCTTCTATAAACCTCTCATAATTTTCAGACAACATCTTTTTCTTTCTCCCCCACCCAAACTTATATAATGCTTTATTAAATTTCACTTGTCTTTCATAATCAAAATGTGAGTGTTGTAAATACGTTGGACCTCCATCTTTTTTTGTACTTAAATATCTTAAATCTCCAGCTTCTCCATTTATGTGGCTACTGCTATTTCCAGGACTTCCATTAACATCACTAAAACCAGTAGAACCTAAATCTTCTATTCCCTCCTCTATCATAGCACCAACTAATCCTGCAAAACAATCAGGGTTTATATAGTATCTTTTTTTTGAAGTTGACCATTTAGCTATCCCATATTTCACTCCTTTTGAAGAAAACTTATCTAAATTTCTAGCATCTAACAAAAACGTTCTCTCAATCGGATTTGTTTTTACATTTTTCTTTTTCCATTTATCTACTTCAACCAATTTGGATTGCCCTAACTTATACTTATTTCCTTTAACATCATAGTAGTTATATATAACTTCCTTTGGCTTTTTAATTTTATTTTTTTCAATTTTACCATCACTGTAAATATTATATTCAAGCGTAGAATTATCCTTTAGCTCAAACCAATTATCATCTCCATAATACCAAAAGTTTGGGCGGTTATCAAAAATTTCCTCATATTTTACTTCAAGCCAATTTTGATTTTCAGGCTCAGCATCAACGACCATAAACAACTTTGTTTTTTTGTCAGTTGTTTTATTTAAAGCTTCTCTGTATTTTTTCTGATCTTTCTCATCCTTAGGTGATAGTGTAACTGCGTCTATAGCGAAGTTTCTAAAATCTTCGGCATTTGATATGTTCTTTTTATTTTGCTCTGTAAATCTGCTTACATACGTTTCTACAACACTAGTTTTTTTACCATCCTGTTGTAAAACTATAGAACTATCTTTTGCTACCAAACAATTTTTTTCGGCTTGTTTTAAACTTAACTTTATACGTTTATTAGCCATATTTTCAGTTTCAACCACCATATACACCTCATCTCCTAAATTAGCATTAGCTAGTTTTGTAAACTCTATTTTTGGCAGAGTTAAAGGAATATCAATACAATCTCCTTTAGTATATGAGTCTTTTTTAAGTACCTCTACTATGTGAGCAACTGTTGTCTGCTGTTGCTTTTTTTGTAAACCTCCCTTAATGTTTTTATAAATAATTGTTGCTATCTTTTCCT
Source organism: Tenacibaculum sp. SSH1-16 (assembly GCF_040104435.1). Taxonomy (NCBI): domain Bacteria; kingdom Pseudomonadati; phylum Bacteroidota; class Flavobacteriia; order Flavobacteriales; family Flavobacteriaceae; genus Tenacibaculum; species Tenacibaculum sp. SSH1-16. Next base: position 105,154 of record NZ_JBECOV010000010.1, on the reverse strand, counting down.
TACGAGCTTTTGTACTTGTATTATTGCTCCCTTTGAAAGTATAACTTTCAGTTTCTCCTGTTTTCTCAGTACCTTTAATCTCTTTTTTTGCCAAATAAGCTTTTTTTACTCGTTGGGTTTTAATTTTCAGAGTATTACTTGGTTTTACGGTTAATGTTGCCATAGCTAATTAATTTTGTATTGTTTCTCTTTCTCCTTCTTGTTGAACAACTACACGTAACTTCAATTTATGTTCACTACTAGTTACCTTAAAATCTTTTATAATATCGTTTTCTATAACCTTGTCATTATATACAAAATCTTTGGTGTGGTTACTTAAATCAATATCTATTGTTTGTCCTATAGCATTTTCTGTTTTCAATACTAAGTACACTTCTTCTCCTGTATGTGGTTCTGCTTGTTTATTACCTTCAAGGTCGGTATAGTAACAAGTAAAACGCGGTGTTGTATCTTCTTTAGCTTTGTATGGTGCAGCTTCTTTTATTGGTATAAAACTTTCTTGCCAGTGTTTTATATAACGTGTGGTACTTTTTTTACTCCAGCTAGAGTTGTTAAAAAATCGGTAGTCTTGCATAGCAGGTGATATGGTTAGAGTTACCTGCATACCTGACTGATTACAAAACTTTTCATGGTAATTGATGAGTGTACCATCTTGAAAGTTGTATTCAAAAATTTCTAATCCGTCATAATCATCTTGATAAAAAACAATTTTACCGTCTCTTAACTGATATAAGTCAAAAGGATATGGTATTTTTTTGTTTTCGGTTCTGTCGGCAATAATCCATTCTAAAAAACTATCATCATACATTTGCGATTCAAATGTAACCGAGATGGTTCCTCCCATTAAGGCAGAGGTAGGTTTTCCGTTCCAATCAATAAGTCGATTGTAATTTAAATTTGTATTGAAAAGTTCTCGTTCTTCTCCACATACAAATAGCTTTGCTTTAACATTCATTTTTAGGCAATTTTCGGGGTTCTTCCTAACTATTAACTAGGGCAATAGTTCTAAAGGTATGAAGTACACTTCACTTCTATAACCTTCTTCTACTTTTTGCAACTTATTTTTTAAAAATAATTCTTCTAATTTATCTATTTTTTCATATTGTTGAAAATAAAACTTTTCAAAACCATTTTTTCCTACTCTTTTTCTTGGCAATTTATATATTCCTAAACAGTAATATCCTTCATGATTTAAAGGAATTCCTGATTTAAAGTAAAATAAATCTGCTATTGTTGCTTTTCTACTTAAAACATATCTATAGGCAGCTTTGTTTAATATTTTTATTTGTTTTTGGTACAATCGTTTTATTACTCTTCGCTTTTTTCTTGTAATGGGTTTTGCCATTTGAGGAAATGTGCTGCGATAATTTTCTATTAATTCTATAATTTCATCTTTATCTAAGACATAGCCTTTTTTTATTATACTATCGTTAAGTAATGATACTTTTTGGTACAATACTTCATGTAAATTGTTTCTGCTTAATTGAAAAAGACGTAAGCTGTCTGTATTTAACTCTTTATATCTTGTTTTTATCGTTGTGCTTGGTTCACTTCTTAAAACTCCTAGTTTTTTATTAAAGTAATTTAACGAGGATATAAGCTTATTATTTGTTAATGTAGATCTTTTTAAAACAGTATCTATCGCTTTTTCTAAAGATAGAGGAGTTAATGAACTTTCTATTCTTGGAAAAATAACGCCTCCATTAAAAAGGCTATTATCTGGAGCATCGTACACATAAATATTATCTTCATCAGCAGGTATCTTTTTTAGGATATTGTTTTCTACTATAATTTCATTATCCACAATAAAATTCTTGATAAATTCATTATAATATTTTCCTGTTTTATACAAAAACTCTTTGCTTCCTAATATATAATTCTGAGATCTTACACTTTGATTATTGTCTAATTGTGCAAAAATAATTTTAGGTGATTTTTTAGCTATTTTTTCAAAAAAAGTATCTTTTTGCCTTTTAATATCATTCGTGTTTTCTTTGCTTGAAGCAATGATGAAGAAATTGTTTTCAAAACGCTTATTTTCATCTGAAAAATTATCTATTACATAATTTACTGCTTTGGGAATAGACATTGTTTTTTCAACGTATTCTACAGCTAAATTGTTTTGATTACTTTCTATAAAAGATTCAACAAAGCTAATCCACTCTGAAAAAGAGCTTGTTTTTTCTAATATTGCTGTTCCTTTTCTATCGACTAAAATTGCAGAAAAACTGTATTGAGCTTCAGTAGGTTCTTGAAATAAGGTTATGTATAAACTTTGTAATGAGTTCAATATTTTTTTTAGATGTTCGCTTTCCTCATTTTTAGAAATAAAATGGAAGTTTACTACCTTCGACTCCTCTTTCATAAATTTTATTTCTTTTGTATAAAAGCTATTTCCTTTTACATTAATAAGTTTATTTTTATCATGATTCCAAACATGTACTGGAGCTATCAAGTCTTTAGTAACATCTGTTTTTAAGTTTTTATATCCTGTATATAAGTATTTAGACAATACATCTTCACCTGTAAGTTGAATTGTATCTTTATTACTAACTGCCAATAAACTATCAGTGTCATTTATAACATATACTTGACTTTGTCCAATACGTGTAATTAAGTTTGATGGTATCCAACCTACTGTTTGAGAAATAGAGTCTTTTAAAACGGGTTTATCTGACACAAATACTGCTTTCCCTTTTTCATCATACTTATAAGGGTATACGATTTGATTAGACACTAACTTTTTGTTTGACTTTGTTCTAAAAAAAGGATCTTTAAACACATTTACAGAGTCTACTTCCATATGTGGTTTCAAATCAAAAAGTCGTAACGTTTTATCTGTTCCTACCTTATATTTTATAGGTTTATTATTACACGTTTCTAAAAATGAATGATTATACTCTATTACATTACTTGCAGGAATCCATCCTAAATATTCTACTTGCTCTGAATCTTTAAAGTTAAACTTATCTCCATAGAACATAGAAAACAATCCTTTGGGCTTTCCTATTTGATCTGGGTTGGCTACTACTACTTCATACGAGTTTTCTTTTTCATCAATTACATACAAAGGAGTAAGTAGTCCTTTCTTCTTAAACTTTTCTTGCACATACGGTCCTTTATAAAAAGAGTTTTCCTCTCTATCTGAAAAGACCATTTTTAACGAAGCATCGTGCTTCGTTTTTGCTTTTTTTAGATAGTTAAACCTATTAGTTTTTACTTCTTTTACTTTCTCATATTTCCCTATAGTTTGTGATACAATAGGGAAGGAATATAGCAACAGCAAAAAAATAAAAAGTGTTATTTTTTTTTGCATTATTATCTTAGTAAACTTTGTGTTACATTTAATCTTTTGAAACATTTAATTGTATCTATTTCAACTTTATTTATAATTATTTTGCTTCTTTTCTTATTTTCTAAATAGTGTAAACCTTGGCAGTAACTAAAAAAGTCATTATACCTTCCTCCATTAACAATTACAAGTATGTCTTCTGCTTGATTACATGTATAGTTATTTTTTATATAATTTAAGTTTTTATAAAAAGTTCCTCTATCTGTAACCTTGCTATCTGCTATTGCTTGAAGTCTTTTTCTAATATCATTTTGCACAACCCCTAAAGAGTCTACTTTTTCTAATTCCTCAACTTTTTCAAATCTTGGTAAAATCTTTATATTATGAAATATTGGGTATTTTAATGTATTTGTTTGAAGTTTTACCCTGTAGTCTCCTGGTTTACTATATCTGTAAATTACTTGTTCTTCATAAGCATCAACTGTACCTGTTTCTCCAAACTCCCAATACCAGGTATTTATTCCTTTTCCCTCGGTAAAAAACACTAATTCTTCTCCTACATAACCTTCATCTACGCCATGCAATGTTACCAAAGAGTCTCTAGGTGATAGTTTTGGTAAAGAAACTATACCTATTTGTTTTGAAACAGTAAACTTATCGTTTATTTTTATTGATACTAAATACTTACCTTCTTTACGGTATTTATAATCGATATTTCCTGGTTTTACTATAGAATCTCCATTTCCCATATGCCACACCACTTTTCTTCCTTCAACTAAACTCGTATCATTTAAAAGGAAAAACAGTTTTTCACCAACCTCAAACTGGTAGTTACTATTAGATTCAGACACGTAAAAATCTAAATTACTGAGTCTTGATTTATAAGGTGCAAATATGGCCAGTATTAATACTAATAAAGCTATAAAAATTAAAGCTGATAATTTAAATTTATTAGACATATTCTTTTATTTAAATATTAGCTTTACATTCTTCTAGATTTTCTTTCAGAACTTTATTATTCCTTTTTAAAGCATTGTATTCTTCACTCAAATCGAAAAACATTTTAAGTGTTTTTGATGATTGAACTCCGAATATATATCTATTATTCATATCGTTATCTCTATAAATTTTTTTGTATTGTTGAATTTCCTTATCTAACTCGTCTAATACCTGAATTTGAATAACATCAAAAGGTATTTCTTGAATTTTTTTATGTGTATTTTTTATTTTTTTTGTGTATTCTTCCTGAATATCAAAAATTTCTTCTGAAGCGTCAATACTATTTAGCAGCTCTTTACTTTCTACTACAGGCACTTTAAATATAAATTTAGTTAGTATTATAAACACTACTGTAGAAATTATTATAAACAAAAGAGAAAACCTTATTTTTTCCCAAAAAATCTCATGTTTATCCATAGCTTACTCTTTATTTAAATTTTTATTTAAATCTTTATATTTCTCTCTGCACTTTTCTAATTGTTCTTTATTGGCTTCTCTTGTATTAACTTCTTTGTTATAATTTTCAAGAAGTGATTGTATATTCCTTATTTCAGACAAAAACTCACCGTAAATTTTGTAATAGTTGTTTTCTTTTTTTGTACTATCTATACTTTGTCTTATTTCTACTCTGGTGTTAGTTATAATCTTCTGCATTTGCCTATACTCTCCAATATTCCTTCTTTTATTTTTTAAACTATATAGGTTTTTAAAAAGCTCTTCCATTTTAAAATTTAACATAGCTTGTTTTTTAAAAACTTCATTGTAATGAGATTGTTTACTCTCAATTAAAACAACTCCTTTTTCTGCTATAATTAAAGTGACATATAAACAAAAGAATACGACTACTGCTGTTAAAGAGAATGATGCAAAAAACTTAAGTATTTGTTTTCTCCTTTCTTTGTGATTTAAAGCTTTCATAAGAAATTTATATTAATCAATTATACTCCAAGTACTATTTTTACCTCTATTTCTATTGAATTGCGCTCCAGACTCTTCATTAATTACGATATTATCTTTTCTTTGTCCTATATACTCTAGTTCACTCATCTTTTTAAATACGCGCTCCAACATAACTACAAACCTATTTAGCACATCAAACGTTTCTGCTATCTCAATATGGTTGTACTTAACGTTTACAGCATCAACTATTGCATCAAGGAAAACAGAAGGCTTAATGTCTGTCCATTGATAATAATATTGTAGTAATTGCTCTTTCTCTTTATCATCCATAATACTCAAGCAAATAGAAAGCTTATTTGCTAACACCACTAACCTATCAACCAAATACATAGGTGATCTACTAGTAGAAATATTTTCTAAATTAAAAATATTATCACTGTAGTACTCTTGCAGTTTACTGCAAATTGAAAAGGTATTGGCTACTAATTTATTACTGCTTTTTTGCCCATTATTTTTTTTGAAAATTTTAATCGAATAGTTTTTAGACTTAATAAGCATTTGTAATAACCCTTTTCCAAATCCTTCTAACCTTTCATTAGATGTTAAATTAACAACAGGAGGCACATAACTTTCATCAATAGAAAACAATCCATTTGTCCATAACACCTTTCCTATAACCAAAAAGTGTTCTTTTAAAAAGCTAGTATTAATTTTTGAAACTGGAAGTGTATGTAGTTCTAATTTAGGTAATACATTAGGATGATGTAAAGGTATAACTTCAGGGTCTGGAATACCTACTGGTAAATACTCAAATGGAGATAGCGAAAGCATTATATAAAATTCTTCGCTTTCTGTTTTATCAAAATCAGATGTTTTTAATGTTACTGATGGTGAATTTGCCCCATATAAATCTCGGTGATACATAATCCTGTATCCTTTTTCTGTGATCGCGTTACAAGATTTCAGTTTTATTACTAAAGAGTTATCTCCATCGTTTAAAACATCTAATTGTAGGTTTTCAAAATTAGTTCCTCCATCAACTAATCCATATTCATAATTTTTAAGAGAAACCGAATTGTAGTCTTTTATGGTTTCAATTGTGTTGTTATAATTTTTAAAAAAATGTTCTGCAGATATTTTTACTCCGTCAGTCCAATTTATTGGTAAGTAATTCATTTTATTATTTTTCTTATTCATCTTCAATGGTGTTTAATGCAGTTCTTCTTATATATATAGTTTGTTTATTCCTTATTTTATTAAACTTCCCGTCTTTTTCAGCGTCTAAGACTTTTGTAAAAAGAGGAAAATTAAACCATTTGTTTGTGTAAAAAATCCAACCAATTGGCTCTCCCTCCAAATAAGTATCAATCATTCTATCAGGAAATCTAAAGTTTTGATCTTCTATAAATCGATTAAACCACATACCTACTGATACCTCCATGGGTAACTTTACTGAAAAAGAACTATAGTTTTTATCTTCTGGATTTCTTTTAATTTTTACTGTTACTTGTATTAATTTAAAAACGTCTACATTATCCCAATACATATCACTAACTCCATTATCTGAAACATTCCAGGCTTTATAAAATGGTTTTGATATGTTTAAAAAGTATTCTAAAGACATTGTGTATAGTAATGGTAACACAAACCAAATTATTGATAACATTGCCCAAAGTGCGTAAGGTAAATTACTTATTTTTTCAAAAATTAGATAATACAGCCACCCTGAAAGAAGCATTACTATAAAAGCAAAAAATAGTGTATGGAATTTATTATCTAGGCCTATAGATTTGTAAAACTTTGTATTTTGAAAAAGCATGAAAAACACACCTATAAAAAGATAACACAAAACTGTGAGTATCAACCCTACCCAAACAAATTCATATTTTAATAAACTAATTAAAACTGGGGCTACTAGAACTATAGTTAGCAATAAAACCAAGACTATTGCCTTTTTTATATTAAACGATTTTTTTGCTTTTACTATGTTATTTAATACCATTAAAGAAACAATAGCTATTAATGGTGCTAAAAGAAATTTTAAAAAATATACTATTATTATGTTCATAACTTTTTCTTTTCTTATTTAGTTAAATATGAATCATACCCTAAAAATCTTTCTGACAAAACAAAAGATTGATCAGAGTTTGTTTTATAAGTGATATGAATTTTTCTTGAGGAAATTAAAAAGAAGTTTAACACTTCCTTTATTTGTAAAACACTTTTTTCTAAAACTTTAAAGTTTTCTACTTCTTTTTCTAATACCACAACTACTTTAACATCATCTATCTCACTATAAACCTCACCACTTAAACCCAGATCAACTCCTAAAACAGCATCTCCTAAACTTAAAAAAGGAGATTCTTTTATAGCACAAGGTATATAACTAAGCTCTACTTTTAAGCCTAAAACAATTTGTATTAGTTTTTCTAACTCGACTAAATTCTCTTTAAAAAACTCAGACTTACATAAATTAAGAAATAGTTTATACAATGACTCATCTGATATTTCTATATCAAAACCTATAATTTGTTTAAAAATATTTAATAGGTTTTGTTTTGATTTTTTGTCTGAAAAAAAGTTTAAGCTTCTATTATTAATCCTAACTCTTTCTTTAAATATTTCTGTATCAAATAGTGTAAAAAAATTAATATCTCCTTTTTCTTTTTCCCTATTTCTACGAATTGTATCAACTACTTCTTTCTTATTATCTGAATTAACCCCTAAGGAAAGAGGGTAAAATAATATTTCTGGTAACTGATGATATATACTATTTCTACTTAAATTTACTACTAAGTTCTCTTCAAACCCTGTGTCTTTAGCAATAAAATTTGAATTAATAGACAAAACATCTTTAGATTGAGCTCTAGTATTCATACCGTGATTTTTCACAATTAATACTTCTGAGACATCTTTTTTTAATAAAAACTCTAATTCTTCAATAAAAACCTCACCTATAAAATTAGATGTCATATTACGAACAAGCTCGTCTATAACGGTATCATTTTCATTTACACTAGCTCCCATACAAGATTATTGTTTTTATAATCTAATAGTACATGATCTCCTTTATTTACCTGTTCAGAAACTATCATTTTAGATATTATCTTTTTCACGTATGTTCTTACAACTCCTGCAATGGGTCTGGCTCCATACTTTTGAGAAAATCCTTTTTTTGACAAGAACTCTAAAGCTTCATCAGAAATATCTAACACTATTTGTTTTTGTTGTTCTAATTGCTTTCTTAGTTTATTAAAGTGTATTACTAAAATATCTTGTGCTACTTTTTGATTTATTGGCGCAAATGGAACTACTTCTGTTAACCTCCCTAAAAATTCTGGTCTAAAGTGTTGTGCCATTACCTCTATTAACTCATTTGAGGTCGGAATTTTTCCTCCTGTTATTTGCTCAGCAATCCATTGACTACCTATGTTAGATGTAAAAATGACAATCGCATTAGAGAAATCTCCTTCTCTTCCTAATTTATCATGAATTACTCCTTCATCCATTAATTGTAGAAAAACATCATACACAGAACTGTGAGCTTTTTCAATTTCATCAAATAAAACTACTGAATATGGACGCTGTCTAATTTTTGTTACTAACATCCCTCCTTCTTCATATCCTACATAACCCGGAGGAGCTCCATAAAGTAGTGCTGCTGAATGTTCCTCTTTAAATTCAGACATATCAAAACGAATCATTGCTGTTTCATCATCAAATAGTAACTCTGCTAATGATTTAGTTAATTCAGTTTTTCCTGTTCCAGTAGGCCCTAAAAAGAAGAAAGAACCAATTGGTTGTTTAGGGTTACTAAGTCCACTTCGCGATTCAATAATAGCATCAGAGAGTGTTTGAATAGCGTTTGACTGCCCTTTAACTCTTTCTTGTAACTTTTTATCTATATTTAAAAGACGTTCTTTTTCTTCTGTTTGAATTTTTCCTAAAGGAATACCTGTAATTTCAGAAACAACAGCTTCAATATCTATTTCACTTACAGTATCGATTGGAGTCTTAGCTAGCTCTTTTAGCATAGATAAGAATTCATCTACCTTAGATATTTCTTCTTGTAAATCTGGATTATCAGATACTAAATTAAATGACTTGGTTACTTTTGAGGTTTGAATTACACTAACTTTTCTGTAAATGGTATTATAGATTAATTGTAAATCTGAAAATTCAAACTTTTCCGAGTCCTTAACTTCATTAAACTCTTTTTCTATTTTTCTAACCTCTGTTAATACCGTAGCGTTGCTCATCTTTACAGCTGCCACAGTTTTATCTATTAAATCTATTGCACCATAAGGTAACTTCTTTTCCTTAAAATACCTTTTTGAAAGATGTATAGATTCCTCAATTGCTCTATCTGAAATTTTAATATCAAAATGTAGTTCCAACCTTTTTTTATGTCTATGTAAACACTTTAACATCTCTAGGCTACCTAATTCCTCTAGCTTCAATATTTCTAACTTACCATCTATAGGGTGTCTTTCAAGATTTTTCCTGTATGAATCTGAATTAATTGTAAAAATCATATTAATACGCCCTTCACTTAATTGAGCGTTTAAAATATTAACAATAGCATTGGTTTTTCCTGATGCGTTTTCAAGCAATACATGAAGATCATCAATAACTAATATGGAAGGAGCATCAATAGACTCTAATTTCTCAAATAGTTCTGATATTTTCTTATTTACATCATTTTCAGAGCTTGCTCCTGCTAATAATTTTGGGACATTGAGTTTGAATACTAAGTGACTTTTCAAATACTCATCTGTACTATTACTCAATTCTCTTACAAAGTAGTTTACTGTTGCTGTTTTTCCTATGCCTGAATCTCCTACTAAAATAACTCCCTTGCTTTCTGATCTTTCAAAATTTTCTAAAATCAATCGAACTTCTTTTTCTCTACCTAAGATTAAGTTTCCTTTTTGTATTACCTCTTCTGTTTGAAGGTCTTCGATATAGGAACTTATTGCAGAAATATTTTCCTTAACATTTGATTCTAAAAAAGTAGGAGTATTAGCATTGTAATGATTTAAAATATCTTGTTCTGTTATACCTAATGTTTCTATTTGTTGTCCAGAATACACAACTCCCTCTCTTACAACTGCTGTAAAAATACATAAGGCATCAATATTTTCCGTTCCTAATTTAATTTTTGAACGTTCAGACTCTTCGAAAACCTTAGCAACTTCATGGTCTGGATTTACATCTCCAGAAGCTTTTAGCGGAGTTGACTTATACATTTCTTTCATTACCTCAAACCACTCAAGAATATAGTTAGCATCTTTACCCATGCTATCAATAATCTCTTCTAAACCAGTTGGTTCATTAATTAGCGATGTTATTAAATGACTAACACCATAGGTACTTTGATTTTCTCTGTAAGCAATACTTTTAGCTCTTTTTATACTTGATAAAGCACTTGAACTGTAATCTTTTTCTATCATTTTTTTATAAAAAATACTTTATATGTTATATTTGATATTGATCTTTTTTCTAATTCTTTTTCAAGATAATAACTGAAAAGGTTTTGTTTTTCTTCAGAAATTAACTCTCTCTTAGTTTTTATGTATATATCTGTAGTTCTAATTAATCCTTTTTTCTTTTCTTTTGATATTGCAACACCATCTTTTATAGAAAGGCTCTCAACAAAATGCCCTATTTTATTGTTTATAAAACTTTTTACATCTTCTCTAGTTACAATTCTTTCTCTAGTAAGTAACCCATAGCGCAGTCCATTTATTTTGTCGTGCTCCTCTTTTCTTATATGCCCACCTATTGTATCTGTTTTGAGTTTTATTTTACTATCAATAAACTTACCTGTTCTATACTGATTAAAAGTATAACTAGTATTGATATCATTTGCGTGGTTTGCATTAGTTAGCCAATACTGAAATTCATAATTAAAGGCATCTTTATGTGGATAGGTTAACAAAAATGTTTTGTTATTATTTGCATTAACCTCACCAAATTCTAAATGAATTTTCTTATCAATCTCATCTAGTTTTTCATGCAAATCATCTAAATATGCTTGAATAATATCATACCCTATTGCAGAAAAAGCACTACCTTCTTCTCTTACAGTTTGAGAAGTTTTACTTAACATCATCTTAGCACTTCTTGTATCAAACCTTCCTATGTCTCCAAAGTAGAGAGAATAACCTCCTTCAAGACTTTCTGTAGAGTTTTCTATAACGTTACTATAACTATTTCCTTTATCATCACTTAAACTTTCTATATTTAAAAAGTAGTTTTCACCTTCACTCAGTACTGATAAGATCCTTCCATTTTTTCTAAAGTTATGTTGTTTATACTCTAACTTTCTGTTAACTACTGGAAAAGTATTTAAACTTACCTCTATTCCTTGTAGTTTCTCTCTAGAAAAAACTTCTGGTAACTTTACTTTAAACCATAAAAGCTTTTTATCTAAATCTTCAGGCTCAATAAAAAAATCAGTTTGCTCTCCAAATAATTCATTTATTGTTTTTTGTTGTCTACAAGACTCATTTAAATTTAAAGTATAAAAACAGTCTTCATAAAAAGAAATTACATCTTCAAAGTAGTGAACTTCTTTGTTGTTATTTATTAAAACTTCCTTATCTAGAAACATTTCATTCTCATCAACATCATACACCTTCATTGTTTTTAAAAAAGGTAAAAGCGAAGTATCTTTTAGTATAAAACAAAGAGATAGATTATTAGTTTCTTCCAATAAATCATCTAAAATTTCAACACCAAACCAAAGTTCGTAATCTTTAATTTTCTTTTCTTCAGATAAATAAAGAGCATCCTCCATGTTACCAAATCGGTTTTCACAAACCAACAACTTATCATCGTACCCTAAATATTTAACAGATGCATTTATTAGCTTTTTTGTAATAATTGGAGTAAAAAAAACATCTAACTTATCTTCTCCAAATCTTCTCTTTGAGCAATAAAAATGATCTGAAACATTTAATTGTGTTGTATCGTCTTCCGGCTGAGCTTTTAATAAAGCATGTGAAGGTGATGGTAAGGACCACTTGTTACTTACCAAAATTCTAGATAACCTATCTAATAATTCTTTATCTGAAACATCTATTTGTTGGTGTAATTTTGATATTTCATAAGCAAAAGTATGTAAAAGCAAGTCTAAAATAGGATCTACACTTCTTTTATCTTTAATGCCCCATAATTCCATCGAACGCAATAGCATTCGATTTTTAATTTTCATAAAATATTCGTCTCTCATTGCTATTTTTATTTTTTTTATTGTGATAAAGGACTAATGTAAAAAAGTGTAGCAAAATTAAATGGCGCATCGGTTTCTATAATTGTACCAAATACTTTAATTTCTGCTTTTCTTCTTACATGAACATCCGTAGTCTCAGCATCATCATCTATTTCAGATAACCTTACACTAACTCTAATATCCTTGAGTCTTGGCTCATACTCAACAAAAGCATAATATAAAGAATCTTTAACTTTTTCTTCCCATTTATTAATTTTAACCAATTGGTTAAATTCTAAATCCCAAATATCGGAACCATAATTCGGTCTTCCAAAAACCTCACCTTGTTTTGAAGTAGCAATTATCATGAGGTGTTGAGCTATGGATTCTTCAAGTGTACACCCCAATCTATTATTTTCTTTATTTCTTTTTGTTATACTGGAAAAGTCTAGGGGGATCTTCAAATAATTCATTTTTCCTTAATTTTTTTCTGTAAAAATAATTTTTTTTATCAAATATTTAATAGATTCGTAGCAGAATAAAAAAAATTATTATGGCAATGTACAATTACGGAATTGGAGGCAATGAAGTTAAAGTTGATGCTAATGAATCAATCGCAAACATTTCTTCCAACAAAACTTTATTAATCCAAAAACTTACCGACGAAGCTCCTGCAACCCCCGAAGCTATCTATGGTTTAGACACAATCGAAGCTGTATTCGAGAAGTTTTCACCTTCAGTGAATCTTGAACACACCGATGAAAATGGCGCCGACGTTAAAGAATCTTTAAATTTCAACAATTTAGGTGATTTTAATGTTGAGAACATTAAGGCTAATAGCTCTTTTTTAAATAAGCTAGATATAGAAAAAGACCAGTATCTAAGAATTTCAAGACAACTATCTTCTAACAGAGCGCTAATGAAAGCACTTAGTAACCCTGAAACAAAAGATACCTTTATCAAAATTTTAGAAGAGTCAATTAAAGAAATCGAGCAAGCCGAACAATAAAACCAAAAAAAACATAATTAGCTATGTCTACAAAAGTAAAAACGCAGCAATCGGAAGTAGTTAAACAACAATCCCCTAGTCAAGAAGTAGCTAACGCTATTGATGGCATAAAAGAGTACGGTGGTTTCTCTTTTATCGAAAACATCGTTGATGGTTACTCTAACTTGAACCCAAAAAGAAAAGCTAGAAAAAGTCTATTTTTAAACGACGAGCAGTGGAAAGGAGAAAGAAAAAACTTAAAAAACAGACTTTCTGTTTGGTTAGAAATTCTTAAAAGTAGTGACAGTATCGAATCAATGTGTGATACTGCAAAAGAAAAATCTACCAGCATAGAAAGTGTTTTAAATTACAATCTTAAGAAAACCTTAGAAAAAACAAAAGAACTAGAAACCTCTTATAGATCAGTAGCTTTATTCTACAAAAACACCGAAAAAGACAAAGTAAAAAACATCACCATCTTAAATGCCGATTTAAGTCAATTAAAAGATTTAGAAAATCCTCTTTTTATAGACTATGTATCAAATGAGTTTAAACAAAACTTTGATAGATTAGATTTAAAAGACAACTACTCTATATTAGTAGTTCCTGGTTATTTAGGATCTAACGTAGTCTTAGACAAATGGTCTAAAATAGCACATGACAACAAGGCTGTTTTATTAACAGACTTCCAAGATCTTGAAACACCTGACGACATTGTTGACATGTTCTCAAATGCAAATCACTCTGGTGGCGAAATTCACAAATCAAACACTTTAATGACTTGTAACTGGCTACTAGGAAGAAAAAAAGAAGATGCCGTGGGTGAAGAAGACAACCTATACGTTCCGCCATCTTCTGCTTTGGCTGGTAAAATATATCACACATTAATGTCTCAAGTAGTAGCAGGTAAAAAATTTGGAGGTATTAATGAGGTAGAAAGTGTACGATTCGATCTTAAAAAGAGTGAAATTTCAGAAATTGAAAAAATGGGACTTGTTCCTATGGTTAACGAATATAGTAAAGTAATGGCTTTTTCAGCCAAGACTTTATTTAACGGAGACAACTTAGGTTTACAAACCTACTCTGTTGTAAGAGTATTCGATCACATAACAAAGGTTTTATTTGACTTTTTAAATAGAAGAGCTTTTGAAAACTGGAGCTCTAGAACTGAGGCTGATTTACGTCGCCAAATAGTTAAATTCCTAGACGATATTCAAGGACCTACTAAGCTAATTGAGCGTTTTAAGGTTATAAAAATAGAACAAGATCAAAATCAAAAAGACCGTGTTTTATTAGATATTCATATCACTCCTTATTTTCCTGCTAAAAGCTTTGTTATCCAACTAGATGGACACAAAGGAGATGGCCCTGAAGATGCTGTTTGGCATAGTGAATACGTTCAACAGTAATTTTATACTACAGAGAAAAATAAAAAAGCAAAGGTTAAAAACCTTTGCTTTTTTTATTGAAAATATTTTAGCTATCACATAACTTTAAACTCATTCTTTTTGAAATTGTATCGTCTTTCACAAAAAAAACACTTAAAACCTCTTGTCTAAGCTATAAAAAATAAAATTCAGTTTTTTATCACAATCCTTACAACTATTTTTGTAAGCTTTAAGCACTCTTTACGAATAAGATAAAAAATATTTTCATGAACATACAAGAACTAAAAAACAATATAGACTTAATAGTTAGTAATAATTCTTCTAAAGAAGAAAAACTACAACAAATCTGCGATTATTTAGCTTCAGAAATCTCTTACTATGACTGGGTTGGTTTTTACTTTAAAAATGGTGATAAAAACGAGTTAAAACTAGCTCAATTTAACGGTGAACCTACAGAACACACAATCATCCCTTTTGGAAAAGGTATTTGTGGACAAGTAGCAGTTAGCAATAAAAACTTTGTTGTACAAGATGTTAGTGAACAAGACAATTATATTTCATGTGGTTGGAAAGTAAAATCTGAAATTGTAATTCCCATCTTTGTAAACGGCGAAAACATCGGTCAAATAGATATTGACTCTCATACTGTTAACCCTTTTACTAAAAACGACGAAGATTTATTGGAATATATTTGCAAAAAAATAGCTAATTTTGTATAATTATTTTATAATCACTTGATTATTAAGTTTTTTTTTACTTTATTTGATGTGATTTTAAACAACCCCATTAATCCCCTTAAATATGAGCAATAGAGAACATCCTTCTTATGCAGCATTAGGCAGTGCTAATGCTCGTTCAAAATCTCAACAATCTTTAATAGAAAAATTCACAATCTGGTTTCGAAACTTCTTAGAAACAGCAGAGTAATTTATATTTATAGTTTTGTTGTATTAAAACACCACCAAAGAATATTTTTGGTGGTGTTTTCAATCTTAAAAGCTAAAAAAATATTGTGTGTCGACTACTCTTTTACTAGCTTTGCAAGCTTAACAACACAACAACAATGAACAATATAAAAACTATTAAATCAGCGTTAATTTCTGTTTTTCACAAAGACGGATTAGAGCCTATTGTTAAAAAACTTAATAATCTAGGTGTTACTATATACTCTACGGGAGGTACTGAAAAATTCATCAAAGACTTAGGTGTTAATGTAGTACCTGTAGAAGATGTTACTTCGTATCCTTCTATCTTAGGAGGAAGAGTAAAAACGTTACACCCTAAAGTTTTTGGCGGCATCTTAAACAGACAAGATCACGAAGGCGATATTACTGAGATGGAAGAATATAACATTCCTCAGTTAGATTTAGTAATTGTAGATTTATACCCTTTTGAAAAAACAGTTGCTTCTGGAGCTTCAGAGCAAGACATTATTGAAAAAATTGATATCGGCGGGATTTCGTTAATCCGTGCAGCTGCAAAAAACTTTAAAGACACTGTTATTATTTCTTCAATGGAACAATATGAAGATTTCTTAACTATTATTTCAGAAAGCAACGGAGAAACTTCATTAAACGATAGAAAAAAGTTTGCTGCTAAGGCTTTTAATATCTCCTCTCATTATGACACTGCCATTTTCAATTATTTCAATGAAGATGAAGTTGTATATAAAGCTAGTGAAACTACATCTAAAGTATTACGTTATGGAGAAAACCCTCATCAAAAAGGTTTTTTCTTTGGCGATTTAGATGCTATGTTTGATAAGCTACATGGAAAAGAATTAAGCTATAATAACTTATTAGATGTTGATGCTGCTGTTAATTTAATAGAAGAGTTTAAAGATGAAGATCCAACATTTGCTATTTTAAAACATAACAATGCATGTGGTTTTGCTCAACGTAAAACAATTCATCAAGCTTATATAGACGCTTTAGCTGGTGACCCTGTTTCTGCGTTTGGAGGGATTTTAATTTCTAACACGAAAATTGATAAAGCCACTGCCGAAGAAATTCACAAATTATTCTGTGAAGTAGTTATTGCTCCTGCTTATGATGCTGATGCTTTAGAAATTTTAAAAGGTAAAAAGAATCGAGTAATATTGATTCAAAAAGAAATTGAATTACCTAAACAAACAGTTAGAACTGCTTTAAACGGAGTATTAGTTCAAGATAAAGATTATATTACAGACAAATTAGATGATTTAACTTACCCTACTAACAATAAACCATCAGAAAATGAGTTAGAGGATTTGTTATTTGCATCTAAACTATGTAAAAACACTAAGTCTAATACTATTATTTTAGTAAAGGACAAGCAATTATTAGCTGGGGGAACAGGTCAAACAAGTAGAGTTGATGCTTTAAGACAAGCTATTGAAAAAGCTAATAGTTTTAACTTTGACTTAAACGGAGCTGTTATGGCTAGTGATGCTTTTTTCCCTTTTCCTGACTGTGTAGAAATAGCAGATAAAGCAGGTATAAAAAGTGTAATTCAACCAGGGGGATCTATTAAAGACCAATTAAGTATTGATTATTGTAATGATAATAATGTAGCAATGGTTTTTACTGGAACTAGACATTTTAAACATTAATTATATTGAGTGTAAAATACCCACAGATTTTTATTAGATTTGTGAGAATACATTAAAATTAAATATAAATAACGAAATCTTTATGGGTTTTTTCGATTTCATGACAGAAGATATTGCAGTAGATTTAGGTACTGCAAATACACTTATAATCCACAATGGTAAGGTAGTTATTGACAACCCCTCTATTGTTGCTAGAAATAGGCTCACTGGTAAAATTATCGCTACAGGTCACGAAGCCAGTAGAATGCAAGGAAAAACCCATGAAAACATCAAAACTATACGCCCCTTAAAAGACGGTGTAATTGCTGATTTTCAAGCTTCTGAAGAAATGATCAAGGAATTTGTAAAACAAATTCCTGCTATAAAAAAGAGATTATTTCCACCATCATTACGAATGGTAATCTGTATTCCTTCTGGAATTACTGAAGTTGAAAAACGAGCAGTTATTGATTCTGGTCGTCACATGAATGCTAAGGAAATCTATTTGATTTACGAACCAATGGCAGCAGCTATTGGTGTTGGTGTTGATATAATGGAGCCTAAAGGAAACATGATTATTGATATAGGTGGTGGTACAACTGAAATTGCTGTTATAGCACTAGCTGGTATTGTCTGTGATCAATCAGTAAAAGTTGCTGGAGATTTATTTACCAGCGATATTATGTATTACATGCGTACGCAACACAATTTATATGTTGGGGAAACTACTGCCGAAAAAATAAAACTACAAATAGGTTCAGCTACAGAAGATTTAGACACACCTCCTGAAGACATGATGGTTCAAGGACGTGATTTATTAAGTGGAAAGCCTAAACAAATACAAGTTTCTTATCGTGAAATTGCAAAAGCTCTAGATAAATCAATTTTACGTATTGAAGATGCCGTAATGGAAACACTATCTAAAACACCTCCTGAATTAGCTGCTGATATTTACAATACAGGTATTTATTTAGCTGGGGGTGGATCAATGCTTAGAGGTTTAGATAAGCGTTTATCTAGAAAAACAGATTTACCAGTATATGTTGCTGAAGACCCGTTACGTGCTGTAGTTCGAGGAACAGGTATTGCACTTAAAAATTTAGAAAAATACAAAACTGTATTAATCAAATAAATTTGAATGATTATTTATGCAACAGCTTATTTATTTCTTACAGAAGTATAAGTATTTCTTATTTTTTCTATTCTTAGAAGTTATAGCTGTTGCATTAATCATTAACAACCATTCTTTTCATAAAAGTAAATTTATTAGCTCTACTAATTTCATTACAGGTGGGCTATATCAAAAATCATCTAACATATCGGAGTATCTTAACTTAAAAGAAACAAACTCTGTACTTGTTGAAGAAAACTTAGCGTTAAAAAATAAATTAGAAAAAATTAACACTTATCTTGATAGTGTTTCTGCTAATCAGATAATAGATACAATAAATCTCTATCAAAATTTCAACTACATTTCTGGAAAAATAATTAAGAACTCTTTTCACAAAGCTGACAACTTTTTAACAATTAACAGAGGTAAAAATTATAATGTTTTTCAAGAAATGGGAGTAATAAATAGCAAAGGGGTTATTGGTATTACTGACAATGTTTCTAATAAATTTGCTAGAGTACAATCTATTTTAAATTCAAAAAGCAATATCAACGCTAAGTTTAAAAATAACAATCATTACGGTACATTAACATGGGACGGTAAGGATTACAATATTGTACAACTAACCGACATTCCACGTCAGGCAGCTTTTAAAAAAGGTGATACTGTAGTTACTGGAGGAAGATCTACCATTTTTCCAAACGGGATACCTATTGGAACAGTCGTAAAAGTACCTGAAGAATTATCTGCGGTTAATAGTATAAACATTAAACTCTTTAACGATATGTCTAACTTAAGTCATGTTTATGTAATAACCAACCTAAATAAAAAAGAAATAAAAACTGTAGAAAATAACAATGAATAAAACAGTATACTTAATATTTTTATTCGTTTTCCTCTTGTTACTACAAGTGTTGATTCTAAATAATATTTTATTTTTAGGCTATGTAAACCCTTACATTTATATTGTTTTTATTTTTTTATTCCCTATTAAAGAAAACAGGTTTTCTCTTTTATTAGTAGCTTTTTTATTAGGTTTATGTGTAGATGCTTTTTCTAACTCTGGCGGAATTCATGCTTTTTCTACTGTATTTATGGCTTATATCCGTCTATTTGTTTTTAAGGCTGTTTTCAAAAAAACATCATCAGATTATCTGCTCTTTAACCTAAGACATGAATCTTTTGATAAAGTATTTAATTATACAGCAATTTTAACATTAGTTCACCACTTCATTTTATTTAGTTTAACTAACTTTAGCTTTTATAACATTTCAAATGTGCTTATCAATACACTTTTTTCTAGTGTTTTTACGTTACTGTTGTATTTTTTAGGAAGTTTTATATTTAGGAAAAAACTCACATGAAAAGAAGTTTCTTACTTATATTTTTAATTACTCTTATTGGAATTGTTTATATCTGTCGACTATTTCAATTACAAGTAGTACACGGAGGTGAACAAAGCCTAACCAATAGTGCTACCATAAAAATTGAATATGATTATCCTGAACGTGGTTATATTTATGATCGTAATGGAAAATTGTTAGTCGCTAATCAATTATCTTACGATGTAATGATTACTCCCAAAGAAGTAGAACCTTTAGACACTTTAGAATTCTGCTCTCTTTTAAAAATCGACAAGGAAGATTTTATAAAACGTTTTAAAAAAGCTGAAAACTATGCGCGATGGCTTCCTTCGGTATTTCTAAAACAACTAGCCAAAGAAGACTATGCTTTTTTACAAGAGAAACTACCTAAGTATAAAGGATTCTATATACAAAAACGTATTATCCGAAACTATCCTATAAAATCTGCAGCCAATGTACTCGGATTTATTAGCGAGGTAAACGAATATGTAGCTAAGAATAGTGATTACTACGAACAAGGAGAATTAATTGGTAAGCTTGGTGTTGAAAAACAATATGAGAAACAATTAAGAGGTATTAAAGGGAGAAAATACTTTAAAAGAAATAACCTAAATAAAATTACTGGTTCTTATAAAGATGGAAAATATGACACACTTGCTGTAGCTGGTAAAGATTTAACATTAACTATTGATAGTGAGTTACAACAATATGGAGAATTATTAATGTCTGGAAAAAGAGGAGGTATTGTTGCAATAGAACCTCAAACAGGCGAGATTTTAGCATTAGTAACCGCTCCTTCATATGACCCGAATTTATTAGTTGGAAGGCAACGCTCTCCTAACTCTGTAAAACTTTTTAACGACAGTATAAACATGCCAACTTTTGATAGAGGGCTGCAAGCAATGTATGCTCCTGGTTCGCCTTTCAAAATCCTAACCGGTTTAATTGGCTTACAAGAAGGTGTGATTGATGAAAACTCAGGCTTTTATTGTAATCACGGATATCGCTACGGTAAACGACCAAATGCTTTTATGGGATGCCACTGTAGAATTGTTGGACGACCTGTACGTCTAAAAACTGCTATTGCTAAATCTTGTAATACTTATTTTGCTAACACCTACAGGAAAATTATAGACAACTATGAAAACCCAACAATAGGAACTAATGCTTGGAGTGAACATGCAAAAAGCTTTGGGTTAGGTAACTATTTAGGTTACGATCTTCCTTCTGGTCAAAAAGGAAGAATACCAAATGGAAGATTTTACGACAGAAGTTACGATTTTAGATGGGGAGCTACTACAACAATTTCAAATGCCATTGGACAAGGTGAGGTAGAAACCACACCTATTCAGTTAGCAAACATGACTGCAGCTATTGCTAACAAGGGCTATTTTTACACCCCTCATATTGTTAAGAAAATTGAAGATAAACCTAATCTTGATTCAATATATACAACTCCTAGAAAAACAACAGTTTCCCCTGAACATTTCCCTATTGCTATTGAGGCAATGTATGAAACATTTACCAGAGGTACAGCTAGATATAGTCAAGTTAAGGGAATAGATATTTGTGGGAAAACAGGAACGGTTGAAAACTTTATTAGAGTAAATAAGAAAAAAGTTCAGTTAACAGATCACTCTATTTTTATAGCCTTTGCTCCAAAAGAAAACCCCAAAATAGCCATAGCTATTTTTGTAGAAAACGGAGGATATGGATCTACAATTGCGGCCCCTATTACCAGCTTACTAATTGAAAAATACTTAAACAAATCTATATCAAGAAAACATCTTGAAAACCGTATGATTAACCTAAGTCTTCAAGAAAGATATGACAATCAATTATTAATTCAAAAAAGCGATACTATTGCGACAGGAACGAAATAATATTTTTGCTGGAGTCGACTGGCTACTTGTTTTTCTCTATATACTATTAGTTGGTTTTGGATGGGTTAATATCTATGCTGCATCTTCTACAGAAGAATCGAGAGAAATTTTTGACTTTTCTACAAAATATGGCAAACAATTAATTTTTATAGGACTTAGTTTGCCAGTTATCATCTTCATCCTTTTTTTTAATTCAAAGTTTTACGAACAATTTTCCAGTGTTATGTACATTTTTTCTCTGGTTTTATTAGCTGGAGTACTTGTATTTGGTAAAAAAATTAATGGGGCTACTTCTTGGTATAATTTTGGAGGTATAGGATTGCAACCTTCTGAATTTGCAAAAGCTTTTACCGCACTAGCATTGGCTAAGCTAATGAGTGATCGTCAATACAATCTTAAACTAATAAAAAATCAGGCCAAAGCTTTTATAATTATCTTTTTACCAGCTTTTTTCATCGCATTACAACCCGACATGGGATCCGTACTAATATATTTCGCTTTCTTTTTTGTTTTAAACAGAGAAGGGCTTACGTTAGCATATATATTATTCGGAACAATTTCTATAATTCTATTCTTACTAACTATATATTTTGGAGCAAAGTGGGTTCTTATTTCATGTTTACTTGTAATAACACTTGTTGTTTTTTATGGAATCTATAGAAATAAGCGATTTTTTCGCTTCAATGTTATAAAAATAATTGGTTCTTACCTTTTTTCTATTTTTTTTATTTTGGGAATTAGTTATACTTATAATAATATATTAGGTCAACATCAAAAAGACAGGTTTGATATTTTATTAGGAAAAATACAAGACAACAAAGGTATTGGCTATAACTCTTATCAATCTGAAAAAACAATTAGTTCTGGTGGTTTTTCTGGAAAAGGCTTTTTGCAGGGAGATAGAACTCAAGGCAACTTTGTTCCTGAACAGCACACAGATTATATATATAGTACCGTTGGTGAAGAATGGGGCTTTTTAGGGAGTTCTCTTGTCATAGTTTTATTTATGTTTTTGCTCTATAGGATAATCTACTTATCAGAAACACAAACTAATAAATTTGCAAGAATATATGGCTATAGTGTAGCTTCTATTTTCTTTTTTCATATTATTGTTAATATTGGCATGGTAATAGGGCTACTACCTACTGTAGGAATACCACTACCCTTTTTTAGTTATGGAGGATCATCTTTATGGGGATTCACCTTACTTCTATTCATTTTCATTCGTTTAGATGCTCATAAAAAATATGATTGGTAAACAAATTAAAACCATCTTTTTAAACATTAAAAAGAGAAATTGTAGTCCTTTTTACTTACTTAAAGAATAAAAGTCAAATAATGGATCTCAAAAGTTGTTGTGGACTTGGATTTATAACATTATTTTTATTTCAAAACTGACTTTATTGGATTCATACAATTGATAGATTATAGGTTCTCTTATCTGAACCAACATTGATAACATAAAATAAACAAAAATGTACTTCTCCTTTATTTTGAGGAGAAGAATGATATTCCAAAATAACTTTCCTTTGAAAAACTTATTTCAAACGGTTCCAATAAAGAAGTCATAATTCAAACTTTCACTTTTCGTGTAAGCGTGTTTATTTACATATTAGGGACTAACGATAGATAGAAGAGATCATCTTAATAAATCGTGCATCAGAATTAGGATTTTGTAGTATAGGGAACTCATAGAAAAATAGAATTAGTTACTTTTTTAAAAGCACTTGTTTACCACATCAAGGATTACCACTCCATAGCAAATACGATAATTATTAATTATAATTTTATAAATAGGATTACCTAATGCTAGGACTAAATCTTTTAACACTAAAATAAAAGCGTTAAAAACATAATGTAGAGAGGTAAAAAAACAAAATTCTTCCTTTATAAATTAATAACAATCTTTGTATAAACACAATAATTGTGAGTGCTACTAAATGGCTCTTTGTATTTAATATAAAATAAAAACGCTTCGATAAAAATATCGAAGCGTTTAACTATTAACTAACCTTAAAACTCTTATAAAGCGGCAACATGCTTAGCCAATTTAGACTTTAAATTTGCTGCTTTATTCTTATGAATAATGTTGTTCTTTGCTAACTTATCTAACATAGACACAACAGTCGAAAACATTCCTTCTGCTTCCTTCTTATCTTCAGTAGCTCTTAATTTCCTAACAGCATTACGAGTTGTTTTATGCTGATACTTATTTCTTAAGCGCTTTGCTTCGTTACTTCTAATTCTCTTTAATGCTGACTTATGATTTGCCATTCTATTAATACGTTAATTGTTTATAAAAAACTTGTAGTCCGTACGGGAATCGAACCCGTGTTACCAGGATGAAAACCTGGCGTCCTAACCCCTAGACGAACGGACCAAAACAATCGTTCTGATTGCGGGTGCAAATATACAATTATTTTTGTTATCTGCAACTAAATTTATTTTTATTTTATTTATTTCAAAAAAAAACAAATAAAAAGAACTTGTAGTCCGTACGGGAATCGAACCCGTGTTACCAGGATGAAAACCTGGCGTCCTAACCCCTAGACGAACGGACCAAAACAATCTTTTTGCGATTGCGGGTGCAAATATAAAAACTGTTTTTTATTACACAAAGCTTTTTTTTATTTTTTTAATATGCTTTTGCAAAAAGTACTCTTTTTGTTGATGGTTTTCCTGTTAACACACATACTCCATTCTCTTCTTTTACATCATTAGGAATACATCTTATTGTAGCTTTTGTTAACTCCTTTATCTTATCTTCTGTTTCAATTGTACCATCCCAATGTGCTGATACAAACCCTCCTTTATTTTCTATCACATCTTTAAACTCTTCAAAAGAGTTTACTTCCGTAATATGATCGTTTCTGTAAATTAATGCTCTATTATATAAGTTCTTTTGAATTTCTTCTAATAAATTAGCTACAATATCTACCACCTCATCTCTAGAAACTGTTTGTTTCTCAAAAGTATCACGACGCGCTACTTCTACTGTTCCATTTTCTAAATCTCTTTTTCCCATTGCAACTCGTACGGGAACACCTTTTAATTCATACTCAGCAAACTTAGCACCTGGTCTAAAAGTGTCTCTATCGTCAAATTTTACTGATATTCCTTTAGCTCGTAATTCTTTTACAATTACATCTACTTTTTCAGAAATAGCATTCAATTGCTCTTCACCTTTATATATAGGCACAATCACCACTTGAATTGGCGCTAACTTTGGAGGCAACACTAAACCAGCATCATCAGAGTGTGTCATTATCAATCCACCTATTAAACGTGTTGATACCCCCCAAGAAGTAGCCCATACATATTCTTGCTTTCCTTCTTTCGAGGTATACTTTACGTCAAATGCCTTAGCAAAATTTTGCCCTAAAAAGTGTGAAGTTCCAGCTTGTAATGCTTTACCATCTTGCATTAAAGCTTCTATTGTTAAGGTATCATCTGCCCCAGCAAAACGTTCACTCTCACTTTTAGCTCCTTTAACAACAGGCATTGCCATAAAGTTCTCAGCAAAAGTTGCATACACCTCTTGCATTTGCTTTGCTTCAGCTATTGCTTCTGCCTTTGTTGCATGTGCTGTGTGACCTTCTTGCCATAAAAACTCAGCAGTACGTAAGAATAAACGTGTACGCATTTCCCATCTTACAACATTTGCCCATTGATTTACTAGCAATGGTAAATCTCTGTGTGATTGAATCCATCCTTTATAAGTATTCCAAATAATTGCTTCAGATGTCGGTCGAACGACTAACTCTTCTTCCAATTTAGCCTCAGGATCTACACGTAGCTTTCCTTCATTATCTGGGTCATTTTGTAATCGGTAATGTGTAACTACCGCACATTCTTTTGCAAATCCTTCAGCATTCTTTTCTTCTGCTTCAAACAAACTTTTGGGCACAAAAAGAGGAAAATAAGCATTTTGATGTCCTGTTTCTTTAAACATTCTATCTAATTCTTTTTGCATGTTCTCCCAAATTGCAAATCCGTAGGGCTTAATTACCATGCAACCTCTTACTGCTGAATTCTCAGCTAAATCAGCTTTTACAATCAATTCGTTATACCATTTAGAGTAATCTTCGGCTCTTTTTGTTAAATGTTTGCTCATAATCAAAAGTTTGGCATAAATATTGTTATTTTTTATGCGTAAATTGTATCTGCAAAACTACATTAAAAAGGTAACAAGCCCAACAAAGAACTAATTTTTTGCAGCTCATAAAAAAACAATTTACTTTAACATAAAATAAAAAGTCATGAAGCTACATTACACCAAAACCAAACTCTCTTTTTATACCTTATCATTTTTGATAGCAGCTACCTTTATATCTTGTGGTTCTGCGCAAACGGTTACTGGTAGTGATGACGGTATTTATGCTGATGAAATAGAACAACCACAACGTAAAGTAGTTGTTACTGATGATCGTGCATATGATAAATATCAAGAAAATTATTTTACCAAAGAAGTGGAACGTTTAGACGCTTTAAATGGTACTGATATTTTTACTGATATAGAAAATTATAAGTCTGAAAACGATGATTCTTATAATGATGAAGATATTATTTATGAAGAAGAACCTGAAACAAGAATTACATACAATGGTAATGAACCATGGGGTTATTCTGACAATAATGATGTAGTTATAAATATTAATACTTATCCAAGATGGGGTTATTACAACGATTGGTATTGGAATTATGGCTATGATTATTACAGACCTTGGTGGAGGCCTCGTTACTATGGTGGTTGGGCATATAACTCTCACTGGCACCCTTACCACTGGAACTCTGGGTTTTATGTAGGTTTAGGAGGAGGTTTCTATAACTCTTACTGGAACTCTCCGTATTACAGGTACAACCATTACAGACCATATAGATACTATAATAATCGCTATTATAGACGTCCTTACAGAGGTGCCAACTACTATAGAAGTCACAGAACTGCAACAACTTCTAGAAGAGGTTATACTACAGGTCGTAGAGGAACTACCACTTCTAGACGCTCTTCTGATGTTTACAGAAGAAGTGATAGTAGAACTTATCGTAACAACAGAAATACTCGTTCTACAAGAAATACGAGAAGCTATAATACTAGAAGAGGAAGCAACTCTAACAATAGAAGTATAAAACGATCAACTAGAACAAGAAGTTATAATTCTAACGGTAGTAGATCTACCCGTAGTTATAGAAGTACGCCTCGCTCAACAAGGAGTTCAAGAGGATATTCTACTAGAAATCATAGAGCTTCTAATAATGACGGTGTTCGTAAATCTTCATCAGTTAGAAACTCTAGAAGCTATACCAAGAGAAACCAATATTCTAATAGATCTGTTAGAAAGTCATATTCTCCAAGAAATTCTAAAAGTTATTCAAAACCTTCTAGAAATTCTCGTAGTTACTCTGCTCCATCAAGAAGTACAAGAAGTTCTTCTTCTACCAGAAGCTCAAGAGGAAGTAACAGAAGCTCATCAAGAAGCTCTAGAAGATAATCTTGCATCAAAATTTCAAGATAAGTTTTAACGAATTAATGAAAAAATGAAAAGAATTTTAACTTTCGCGATAATTATCGCTAGTACGTATACTGCCTACTCGCAATCTTTGGGTTACAATGATTTAGGAATCTTATTTTCAAGAGACAATAATTATGGAACTGCTCGTTTTGAAGCAATGAGTGGAGCCTTTGGAGCATTAGGTGGAGACATATCTTCTTTTGGTATTAACCCAGCTGGTAGTGCCGTTGCCATTAAAAGTACTTTTGGAGTAACTTTAGGTAATAGAAACACTACATATACAGCTAAGTATTACGGAAACACAACAGAAACAGAAGATGATTTTTTTAACATTACCCAAGCTGGTGGTATTTTATCTTTTGACTCTGCTCATAACTCTGACTGGAACCGTTTTGCATTAACCTTTAACTATAGATTAAAAAGTGATTTTGAAGGTTTGTTTTCTTCACAAGGTAATAGTGGTCAGGCATTATTCAATGAACATCCTGATGATATTACCAATCAGTACGACAATGGACAAGAACAACGTTTTTTTAATTCTACCTACGGAGAGAGTAGCATTTTTGAGATGGGATTCTCTGCTGTACATCTAAACAAATTATATGCAGGAGCTAGTATAAAGTTTCATAACTTAAGCTTTGGTCAAGTTACAGAACTTAGAGAAGTTAATGAAGATAATAATGGTAACACATTAAACGCTTTTAATGTTCAAGATAGTTACTTTGAAGGTAGCGGAGTATCTTTTAGTGCTGGTTTTATTTACAAAGTAAATCAAAGCTTCCGTTTCGGGTTAGCTTATGAGACTCCAACATGGTATAATGAAGTTTTTGAAGACAGCAACTTAAACGTCTTCGACCCGAATGACTCTAGATATGATGATTGGATAGGTTACACTGAAATTTCAGCAACAAACCAAAATACCGATGTTAACAGTGGCGAAGAATTTAACTCAAACATTTTCAGACTAAGAACACCAAGTAAACTTACAGCCAGTGCAGCATTTGTTTTTGGTAAACAGGGTTTAATAAGTGCTGACTATACTTATAAAGATTACAGTGGCACAAAATATAGAGAGAACGCCCCTTATTTTATAGAAACTAATCAAAACTTTGATAATGATTTCAAAGGTACTCATTCCTTAAACATTGGTACTGAGTGGCGTTTTGACAAAATGAGTGTTCGTGGTGGTTATCATTATGAAGAAAGCCCTTATAAAAATGCTCTAGACGGTGATAATATTTCTGGATTTTCATTAGGACTTGGTTATAATTTCGGAAACGTTAAGTTTGATTTATCATATACTAACTCAGAAAACAACAGTCCGTACCATATTTATAACTCAACTGCTGTAAATGTAGATCCTATTGAATTAACAACCGATACTTCTAGAATCTCTGGAACAATTACTTTTAGTTTATAATTCATAAAAAACATATATAAAAAGTCCTGCTATAGCAGGACTTTTTATATATACATATCTCAGTTTTTTACCGTAATTTTGCTTCTTATTTACAACTTATGAGTTCAATAAAAATAAACATACAAGAAACTAATAACGAAACCATTCTAAAATTTGTTAGTAACAAAATATTAGTAAACGGTGGTAGTTATGAATATAATAATATAGACGAGGCTAAAAACTCTCCGTTAGCACAACAGCTATTTTATCTTCCTTTTGTAAAGAAGGTATTAGTTACAGCTAACTTCATTGCTATTCAACGATACGATATTGTTGAATGGAGCGATGTTGAAGAAGAGGTTCGCGAGCAAATAGAAGCTTACATCCAAGATGGTAATTCTGTAGTAAAAGAAGAAACTACCAAAAAAGATGCTGTTGAAGTATATGCTGAAGTTACACCAAACCCTGCTGTAATGAAATTTGGAACCAACAAAGCTTTAACACAAACTGATGTTGAGTATACAAATATTGAAGAAGCAAGCAAATCTTCTCCTTTAGCACAAGCATTATTTAGTTTTCCTTTTGTAAAAGAGATTTTTATTTCTGAAAACTACATTTCAATCACCAAATACGACATGATTGATTGGAATGAAGTATACCAAGAAGTACGTACTTTTATTCGTAGTTATATACAGGAAGGCAAAAAAATTATATCTGAATTACCAAAACAGCAAACTAAGCAAAACGTTGAAGTTCCTAAAGAGAATTTAACCGATACTGAAGCTAAAATTGTTGATATTTTGGATGAATATATAAAGCCTGCCGTAGCCTCTGATGGCGGTAATATTGCTTTTCAAGCATATGATGCTGATAGCAAAAGAGTAAGCGTTATTTTACAAGGAGCTTGTAGTGGCTGTCCATCATCAACAGTAACATTAAAAAACGGTATTGAAACTATGCTTAAAGAAATGTTACCTAATCAAATTAATGAAGTAGTTGCCATTAATGGGTAATTTACCGTAAACCTAACAAAAACATATGTCTGAAAAGATTAAACCATATAAAGATTCTGAATTAGGAAAGAAAGAGCAAGTAGCTCAAATGTTTGACAATATTTCTGAAGATTACGACGGCTTAAACCGTGTAATTTCTTTAGGAATTGATGTTAGCTGGCGTAAAAAAGTAGTAAAATTAGTAGGAGAAAATAAACCTCAACAAATTTTAGATATTGCTACTGGTACAGGTGATTTAGCCTTAATGATGTCTAAATTAAACCCTGAAAGAATTGTAGGATTAGATATTTCTGAAGGAATGCTACAAGTAGGAAGACATAAAATAGCCAAAGCTGATTTATCTAATAAAATTAAAATGATTGTTGGAGATAGTGAAAACATTCCTTTTCCTGATAATACCTTTGATGCAATTACTGTTTCTTTTGGTGTTAGAAACTTTGAAAACTTAGATAAAGGCTTAACCGAAATATTACGTGTATTAAAACCTGGAGGTAAGTTTGTTGTATTAGAAACCTCAAATCCTACCAAGTTTCCTTTCAAACAAGGATATAAATTGTATACTAATTATATTTTACCTATTATTGGTAAACTCTTTTCAAAAGACAAGGTTGCTTACTCTTATTTATCAAAAACAGCAAATTCCTTCCCTTTTGGAAAGGCTTTCAACAATATTTTACAAAAAAACGGGTTTAAGAATGCAAAGAATATACCTGTAACGTTTGGTGTTGCATCAATTTATACCGCTTTAAAATAATATGTTAAAAAAGCTTTTACTTTTCGGAATTTTAGTAACGTCGTTTTCCACACAAGCGCAAAAAGAAAAAATATTGAAACTTCCTAGTTTTGACAAACCTCTTTTTCACTATGGTTTTTACTTAGGAGCTAATAATAATGGTTATAAAATTTCTTATGCTCCAAGTGATTTTGATAATGCTGAAATCGAAGTAGAGTCCTCTATTGGTTTTAATGTAGGTTTAATTGCTGACTTAAGGTTACATAATAATATTAACCTACGTTTTGAACCTGGTTTAATGTCTAACACCAAAACATTACGTTTTAAACATATATCTGGAGCAGAAAACGAAAAAACACGTGAGGTTGGAGCCACATACTTACACTTACCACTACTGTTAAAATTTAGCACAAACAGGCTTAATAATATGAGACCTTATGTAATTGGAGGAGTTTCATACGATCATAACTTTTCAAGTAATGAAAAAAACAGTGATGATAATTTTGCTGGAGAATTTAGAACATCAACCACTAATTTCATGTACGAAGTAGGTATTGGTGTTGATTTTTACTTAAGTTATTTTAAATTCTCACCTTCTATAAGAGGGGTTTTTGCCATAAATAATGAGGCTATATACGATAACAAATCTCCTAGTCAATGGACAGACCCAATTAATTTCTTAGGAACTAGAGGAGTGTTTTTGCACTTAGCTTTTGAATAAGATTTCTTAAACATATATTCACAATAAAAAAAGGCTTTCTAAATTAGAAAGCCTTTTTAAGTTTAAAAATAATATGAAGTCCCCCGAAATCCTATTACTCTTTATTACTTAGACACAAAAAATTTTATTTGGTCACTTATTTTATAAATTATTTAATAATTTATTCAAAAACACAATAGATGTAAATGATTTATTTAAATTTTAAAATAAAAAAAGCCGCAAAAAGCGGCTTTTCATAAAGATTTCTCTTTATCAATCGGATAGAAGTCCCCCGAAATCTATCGTACTGTTAAAAACATTGTTTTTAGCGTTTTCAAAGATATAAAAAAATGTTAATTTTTATTATTTTTTATAACTATTTTATTGTCAACTACATTTTTAATTGGTAATATAACCTTTCCTGTATCTGTATTAATCGTAATACAAATATTATCTATTGCCACAACAACACCTTCTACTTCATCTATTATAACTTTTTCTCCTATTGATATATTCTTTCTTGAATAATAGCCAAAAAGTAATCTAGCAACAGCATCTCTAGCTCCAAAACCAAAAGCTAAAGTAAACGCTAGTAGTACAGAACCTATTAGTAATGTTAAATTACTTTTTATTACTGATGTGTCTACACCTGCTTGATCAAGAGCTGTTATAGATAAAAATATTACAATTAAATAAAAAGCAATATTTCCTACTAAATTTCCACCTGAAATTTCAAGAGACTTAAACATGGTTTGAATGGCTTTTTTTACCATTGTTCCTAAATATGCACCTGCCACAAAAATACCTACAGCTGTTAGTAGTTTTGGCAAATAAGCAAAAAAGCTTTTTATCCCATCAGAAACGACATTCATACCAAATACCTCTGCCCCAACCATTACAAAAATGAAAATTAAAAACCACTTTAAAACAGCTAAAATCACATTAGTTAAAACAATATTAATGGTACTGTTCCCAAAAATCTCTGTTTTGTTGAGTTTTTTAGACCATTCATCTATTTTAGTTTTTGATAAAGCCTTTCTAACAATGTATAGAAATACTTTTATTGCCAGCCAAGAAACAATTACAAAAAGAATAAACATCGCTACAGTTGGTAATGTTTTAGCTATGTCTTGAAAAAGATTTAAAAAGGGGGCTAAAATATCTATTTGTAGAGTAATCATAATTTTTTGTAGTTAGAGTAGTTAAAATTTAGTTTTTAATCTTTTTTAGATTCGTTTTTGTTATGCGAACTGCTACTAAGCAAATCTACAATAGTACTCGGATATTTCACAACAAATAAATCTGCTATATCAATTGATAGCTTTATCATTGCTACATCATTAAGCACTTTATCTTTTAGCACTTCCGGTAACTCCTCGTTATGTAATATTTGTTTAAATGGATTATCCATAATTTATTACAGTTCGTTATACGCTTTCACTACTTTATCTTTAGCCCTTTTCAATCGCATCTTAACTGCACTTTCTCCTAAATCTAAACCTATAGAAATATCTTTAATACTCATATCATCCTGATACTTCATTAACAAGATCATTTTCTCTGAAGGAGAAATTATTTCAAGTGCTTTAGCTAGTTTATCTGATTTTAATTCAAATAGTGTAGCGTCTTCAATATCATCAATATTGCTTTCTTCTCTTATTTCATCAGTCACTAAGGTAACTTTTTCTTTTTTTTTCTCTTTGTTTCTTTGCACGTAATTAACACAAAAATTATACGTAAAAGAATACAACCAAGTAGAGAATTTAGATTTCCCTTTAAAAGTTCTCAATTTAACAAATAATCGTATAAAAACATCGTGTGTTAAATCTTGTGCCTCTTCTTTACTTTTAGAAAAACTATAACACTTATTATACACCACACCTGCGTAACGGTCGTATAAAATAGCAAACAAATGAGTATCATTTTTTTCTACTATTTTACGAACCAAATCTTCGTCGTTTATTTTCTTTACATCAATACTCTCCAAGGGGCAGTATAGTTAGTTTTTCCTTCTTAGTTACGAATAAATTTAGACACTACTTTAATAGTATGGTCACTTTAAAAAACATTAATACAATTTGTTTTAACATTTATTTAACAAATAGACGATTTTTTTTAAGAAACACAAAAATTTTGTAACATTATTGCAACCTCTTACGTATAAGTTAATGCAGAGTGATTGATAAATTAAAAATATATTTGAAGTAGATGAGACAACTTAAAATTACAAAACAGGTTACCAACAGAGAAACAGCCTCTTTAGACAAATACTTACAAGAAATTGGAAAAGTAGATTTAATTACTGCTGATGAAGAAGTAGAATTAGCGCAAAGAATTAAAGCTGGTGACCAAAGAGCTCTTGAAAAACTAACCAAGGCTAACTTACGTTTTGTGGTATCGGTTGCAAAACAATACCAAAATCAAGGATTAACACTTCCTGATTTAATTAATGAAGGAAATTTAGGTTTAATTAAAGCCGCTAAACGTTTTGATGAAACTCGTGGTTTTAAATTCATCTCTTATGCAGTATGGTGGATTCGTCAATCTATTTTACAAGCATTAGCTGAACAATCTCGTATTGTTCGCCTACCTTTAAACAAAATTGGTTCTATTAATAAAATTAATAAAATGTATGCTTTCTTAGAGCAAGAAAATGAGCGCCCACCAAGTGCTGAGGAAATTGCTAAGAAACTAGACATGACTGTTAATGATGTTAAAGAGTCTATGAAAAACTCTGGACGTCATGTATCAATGGATGCTCCTTTGATTGAAGGTGAAGATTCTAATTTATATGATGTATTAAACTCAGGTGAATCACCAAACCCTGACAAAACATTATTACATGAATCTTTACGTATTGAAATTAACCGCGCACTAGAAACATTAACTCCACGTGAGGCTGATGTTGTAAAATTATACTTTGGTTTAGGAGAGCATCAACCAATGACTTTAGAAGAAATAGGTGAAACATTTGATTTAACTCGTGAACGTGTACGTCAAATCAAAGAAAAAGCCATCAGAAGATTAAAACACACATCTCGTAGTAAGATTTTAATGACTTACTTAGGTTAATAACATAAACAACAACAAATAGTTATCGTAACTATTCGTTTTTTGATTAATGAATGAAAGCTCTCTAATTAGAGAGCTTTCTTTTTCATTTTAATGCCCTTAGTTTTAACTATATTTGCACATAATAACAACACAACAACTTATATATTAATGGAAAAACTTGTAGCCCCATCAATTTTAGCGGCTGATTTTGGAAATCTTCAACGTGATGTTGAAATGGTAAATGATAGTAAAGCAGATTGGTTTCATATTGACATTATGGACGGTGTTTTTGTACCAAATATTTCTTTTGGAATGCCTGTTTTAAAATCAATTACAAAACACGCTAATAAAACTATTGATGTGCACTTAATGATTGTAGACCCTGATCGTTACATTCAAACTTTTGCTGATTTAGGCGCCGACATTTTAACAGTACATTACGAGGCTTGTACACATTTACACAGAACAGTTCAAGCAATAAAAGCAGCTGGTATGAAAGCAGGAGTAGCTTTAAATCCGCATACACCAATTGCAGTTTTAGAAGATATTATAAAGGACTTAGATGTGGTTTGTATTATGAGTGTTAACCCTGGGTTTGGAGGGCAATCATTCATTGAAAATACGTACAAAAAAATTCAACAGTTAAAGAACTTGATTGAATTTAGTGAAGCTTCTACTCTAATTGAAATTGATGGTGGTGTAACTGATCAAAACGCTAATAAACTTGTAGAGGTAGGTGCTAATGTATTAGTTGCTGGCAGTTTTGTTTTCAAAAGTGACAACCCAACCGAAACAATTGAAAATTTAAAAACTATTATAAATTAAAAGTCAAAGCGTATTTAGAAACGAATCTAAGTACGCTTTTGATTTAACAGCCCTTTAATCCCTTAAAAGGTACTATAAATATAATATAGACAATATTAATGTAATCTTTTTGAGGTTAACTTATTCCCCCCCACAAATAACATCATTCATACAAACATAGCCTCGAGGAAGTGGTTCACAGCTATGACACAAAACGTAAATCCATCCTCCATTAATTGATTTTTGTTCTGCTTTATTTAAAGCAATACCTAGGTTTGAAATGTTTTTAAACATAATAAAGTGTTTTAAGTTTCTCAAAAATAAATTCTAGAAAACAATTTAACTCACAAAAAACCATAATAAAAGTATGGTTTTATCGTAAAATTAAACTTTTCACACGGCTTATATTGAAGAAAAAGCTAAAACTGCTCTAATAAGTAATAAATTAAATCCGTGGTAGTTACAATCCCGACTAATTCATTATCATCAACAACTGGCAAAGCATGAAACTCTTTTTTAGCTAGAATTTCTGCTACCTCTTTAATTGTAGTACTAGAATTTACAGTTTCTAAGTTTTTTGCCATTACTTGATCTATTGTAAACATATTGTACACCACAGTATCAACATCAGTTTCATTTTCATCAATTGCATCTGCAAAACTTATTCGTAAAAGGTCTGTATAACTTAACATTCCTTTTATTTCATTTCCGCTAACTACCGGAATATGTCTTATATGTTCTTTTTTAAATATTTTTTCTGCTGTCATTAAATCATCAGTACTACTTAATGTAATTACATCTTTAGTCATTATTACTGAAACTGGTGTTCTTTTTTTCATTTTAGTAAAGTTTTGTGTTATTATCTACTTCAAATTTCAGTAATAAAAACAAGTATAAACCTGATTAAAATCATAGATTATCATCTATTTTATTTCTATCTAAAATGTAATTATTTAACTATTTTTACAAAAACATTTTATCTTGATAGAAGATTTACAGAAATACTATGGTTATTTATTTGAAGAAGCATTATTAAAAGAAATAACTGATGTTGCAATAGCTAAAGAATTTAAAGCCAATGAAGTTATTATTGATATTGGAAGCTACATTACTTCTATTCCTTTGTTATTAAGTGGTGCTATAAAAATTTTGCGTGAAGATAAAGAGGGAGACGACTTAGTCTTATATTATATTGAAAAAGGTGATACTTGCGCTATGACACTTTCATGTTGTATGGGACAGACTAAAAGTAAAATTAAAGCCGTGGCTGAAACTGATGTAAAGCTATTAATGATTCCTAAACAAAAAATGAGTGAATGGCTTAGTAAATATAAAAGCTGGCAAGAATTCATCTTACATAGTTATCACAGCAGATTACAAGAGTTTATTGATGCTATTGATACTATTGCTTTTCTAAACATGGATGAACGTTTATTAAAATACCTAAAAGACAAAGCCTTAGTGAATCAAAATGAAACAATTAGCGTAACACACCAACAAATAGCTAACGATTTACACACTTCTAGAGTGGTTATTTCAAGACTTTTAAAAGCCTTAGAAAAACAAGATAAAATAGAACTAAATAGAAATAAAGTTAAAGTGTTAGAACTTTAACCCTGTAACATAAGTTACATTTATTACAAGAGAATCGTTTTACCTTTATAGTAAAAAACGATGGGTAAATTTTCTAAAATAATTAAAGGCAACAAACCTGTTTTGATTGATTTCTTTGCCGAATGGTGCGGTCCATGTAAAATGATGGCTCCTATATTAAAAGAAGTAAAAAAAGATTTAGGAGAAAATGTTATTATTTTAAAAATAGACGTTGATAAAAATCAACAAATAGCCAATACCTACCAAATTAAGGGAGTTCCTACCTTTATGCTTTTTAAAGAAAGGAAGCTATTATGGAGACAATCTGGGATGTTACACAAGGATGATTTGATTCAAATTATTAATAGTCATGTGAAATAATATCATTATTTTTATTCCACCTTATTGCTACTAAAAAAACGTTCTTATTTAATAACCTCATAAACAATCTTCGGTATGGAAGACATGCTCTTTTATGATAGAATGCAGTTTGCTTTCACTATTACTTTTCACTACTTATTTCCACAATTAACAATGGGACTATCGTTAATGATAGTTTTTTTCAAATGGAAATTTTTAAGGACTAAAATTGAAAAATACAACGATGCTGCTAAGTTTTGGATGAAAATTTTTGCTTTAAATTTTGCTATGGGAGTTGTTACTGGAATACCTATGGAATTTCAATTTGGAACTAACTGGGCTAAGTTCTCCGAGCTTACTGGTGGTATTATAGGTCAAACATTAGCTATGGAAGGAATGTTTTCTTTCTTTTTAGAATCTTCCTTTTTAGGGCTGTTTTTATTTGGAGAGAAAAAACTAGGACATAAGCTTCATTTTTTAACTGGATTCCTTGTCTTTTTAGGCTCTTGGGCGAGTGGTTTTCTAATTATAGCTACACATTCTTGGATGCAAAATCCTGTAGGATATGAAATACTAGCCAATGGTAAATTTGTACTAAATAACTTTTCAGCCTTGTTCTCAAACCCATGGTTATGGCCTTCTTATTTGCACAATCAGGCTGCTTCCTTGGTAACGAGTTCTTTCGTAGTAGCTGGCATTGGAGCTCTTTATCTTTTAAATAAAAAACACGTAGAATTTGGAAAATTATTTTTAAAAACTGGAGTTGTTTTTGGAGTTATAGCATCTATCTTAGTTGCTTTTCCTACAGGCGATTTAGCCGCTAAAAATGTCGTCAAATATCAGCCTATAACCTTTGCTGCTATGGAGGGTATATTTGAAACAGAAAAAGGAGGCTCTGAAATAGTGCTGATTGGACAACCAAATATGCTGGAGAAAAAACTAGACAATAAAATAGCCGTCCCTAACATCTTAAGCTTTTTAACCTACCAAGAATGGAATACTGAGATTAAAGGACTCAATGAATTTGATGAAAAAAACTACCCAACAAATATACCTGGACTATATTATGCATATCATATAATGGTAGGTTTAGGAACTATTTTTATTGCATTAATGTTAGCTAGCATTGTACAGTTATTCAGAAAAAAATTATATCAAACAAAATGGATTTTATGGTCTTTACTCTTCATGATTCCATTTCCATATATTGCCAATACTACTGGCTGGTATACCGCTGAATTAGGACGCCAACCTTGGTTAGTTTATAACTTATTACGAACATCCGCTGGAGCATCTCCTACAGTATCTTCAGGAAACACTTTATTTACTCTTTTAGGGTTTATAGGTTTATACTTACTATTAGGAATGTTATTTCTAATTTTAGTAGGAAAAATCATTAACAAAGGACCTCAAACAACACATTAAATTATGGAACTTTTCTGGTATATAGTATTAGTTACGATGTTAACCATTTATGTTATTTTAGATGGTTATGATTTTGGAGCAGGAATTATTCACTTATTCTTTGCTAAAAAAGAAGAAGATAAAAAGAAAGTCGTAAAAGCAATAGGTCCTTTTTGGGATGCGAACGAAGTATGGTTAATCGCTGCAGGCGGTGTCTTATTTTTTGCTTTCCCCACTTTATATGCTTCTTCATTTAGTGGTTTTTATCTTCCTTTAATGATGGTTTTATGGTTACTAATTTTTAGAGCTATTGGATTAGAACTTCGCGGACAAATACATAATAGGATATGGGAAAGTATTTGGGACAAAGCTTTTGGGATTGCAAGTTTGCTTCTCGCCTTATTTTTTGGAGTTGCATTAGGAAATGTGGTACGTGGTGTTAATCTAGGAAATGTAGTAGATGGTGTTTCTACTCATGAAGCACATTACTTTTTCCTCCCTTTATGGAATTCGGAATTCTCTCCTCACTCTGAAACACTTGGAGTTATTGACTGGTTTACTTTACTTCTGGGAATTATTGCAGTGGTATCACTAACTATCCATGGTGCCAATTGGGTTATTTTCAAAACCAATGCTAGTATTAACAACCAACTAAAAAAGGTTGTTTTTACTCTTTCTTTTGTTTTATTAGGTTTAGTAATTATTTCATTAATCGCTTGGCATGTTATAGAGCCTAAACCATTTCATAATTTCATAGAGCATCCTTTTTTATGGATTTTCCCTCTGCTAACTTTTGTAGGGTTATTTGGTTTATTCAACGTAAAAAAGCACAAAAAACACATCACTGGGTTTTTATATTCTTCTTTGTTTTTATTAGGAGGTTTGGCAACTACAGTCGCTTCAATTTTCCCTAAAGTTTTACCTTCAACCAATAACATAAATCCCGATTTAACAATTTATAATGTAGCTGCTAACGAGTATGGTTTGTCCGTAGGTTTAAATTGGTTTTTTATAGCTGCAATCCTAGTAGTTGTTTATTTTATTATTCAGTATAAAGTCTTTAAAGGAAAAATGGATGATGTAGACTATGGTGAACATTAGTATATTCTCTTTTATATATTCTACATATCCTCTTTACTAAAAAACATACCCTGTGTAACTAAAGTTACTGACTACCGTATATGTTGCCACTAAATTTGCTGTTATAAAACAGTAAAAATGAAAACATCATATATAAGTTTATTTATGGTAGCACTTTTTATATCTGCTACTACCCTAGCTCAAACTAAAATTTCCATTTCAAAAGGTGAGGTTTTGAAAAGAGTTCAGGAAAATAATACCTCATTAAAAATAGCTGAACAAAACTATCAGCAAGCACGTGCCGATTACAAACAAACCAACGCTATGTTCTTGCCAAATATTACTGCTTCTCATACAGGAATTGTAACTACCAATCCGTTAATGGCATTTGGCAGTAAGTTGAATCAAGAAATTTTAACGCAAGCGGATTTCAATCCAAATTTATTAAACAATCCAAAACGAACACAAAACTTTGCTACTAAAATCGAAGTTCAGCAACCTTTGGTGAATTTAGACGGTATTTACCAACGTAAAGCCGCTAAAACTAAAATGGAAGCAACCAACTTGCAGACGCAACGTACTCAAGAATATTTATTACTTGAAGTAGAAAAAGCATACATGCAATTGCAATTAGCTCACAAGGGAGTTTCGGTATTAGAAAAAGCCTTACAAGCCGCAGAAGCAAATCAACAAATGGCAGAAAATAGCTTTAAGCAAGGGTATTTACAACGTGCAGATGTACTAGCCATTGAAGTTCGAGTTACCGAAGTAAAAAATCAATTACAAACAGCAAAAAGCAATGTACTAAATGCCTCTAACTACTTGTCTTTTTTAATGAATGAAACACAGAACAACGTTTATGAACCTTCAGATAGTTTGCAAGTACACTTAACGAATCAATTTGCTGACATGACTATTTCTGAAAACCGTTCAGATATTAAAGCAATGGAATTAGCTTCTGAAGCCTATCAAAAAATGCACAAAGCTGATAAAATGGATTTTCTTCCTCGTTTAAATGCCTTTGGCAGCTACGAGTTGTATGATGATAAAATTTTCAACGCAGATGCTAGTGGTTATGTAGTAGGAGCTCAATTAACTTGGGATATTTTCAAAGGTTCTAAACGCTACGGAAAAGCACAAAAAAGCAAAGCTCAGTATGAAAAATCAAGATTAGAATACGAGCAGTACAAATCTAAAAGTCAATTAGAGTTAAACAACACTAAACGATTATTAAACGATGCAGAGGAACAATTAAAGTTAACCGAATTAGCCTTACAACAATCGGAAGAAGCCTTAAGAATCAGAAAAAACAGATTTAAAGAAGGACTAGAAAAAACATCCGATTTATTAACCGCTGAAACACAATACGCTCAAAAACAATTAGAATATTACCAAACCGTATATCAATATAACTATACCAAAGCTTATTTAGATTTTTTAACTCACTAAGTGAGATTTAAAATGCTCCGACACTTGTGTCGATTTTTTAAAATCAATTTCCTTTGGATACCTCGTAGGTTTGCTTTGAGGTAGTAAACTAAAAAATAATCAATAGTAAAAACGAACAAATGAAAGCTATATATACAATCGCCCTTGCCATATCACTTTTAGTAGTAAGCTGTGATAAAAAAGAAACAACAAACAATAACAACAAACCAACAGTAGCTGTAAAAGTTGCTAAAGTAACTGCTAATGATACCAATCCGTTTATCACTGCAAGCGGAAAAGTAGCAGCTACCAACAGTGCTGAATTAAGTACTCGTATGATGGGTTATGTAACCAACATACATGTAAAAGTTGGTGATAAGGTAAATAAAGGTCAATTATTAGTATCAATCAATAACAGCGATTTACAAGCTAAAAAAGCACAAGTAGAAGCTAATGTAATTAAAGCACAAGCAGGATTTTCAAGCGCTGAAAAAGATTACAATCGCTTTAAAAACTTATTTGAACAAAATAGCGCTTCTCAAAAAGAGTTTGATGATATCACTGTTCATTACAATGTTGCCAAAGCGAATTTAGAAGCTGCTAAACAGCTAAGAAACGAAATCAATTCTCAGTTTGCTTATACGAATATCAGAGCCCCATTTTCAGGAGTGGTAACCAACAAATTTATCGATAAAGGTGCAATGGCGAATCCTGGAATGCCTTTAATTTCTGTAGAAGGAAAAGGCGGTTTTGAAGTAACTGCGTTAGTACCAGAAAGTGACATTTCTCAAATTAAAAAAGACACAAAGGTTGATGTAGCTATCAAATCAATAAACAAAACGGTTACTGGAAAAATATCGGAAGTAAGTACCTCCGCCAAAAATACAGGGGGACAATACTTAGTTAAAATTGACCTAGATAAAACAGATAAAAAGTTGTTATCAGGAATGTTTGCAACAGTTCAGTTTCCTGTTGAAAAAACACAAAAAAGTACTGACATGGTTTTAATTCCGTCAGAAGCTTTGGTACACAAAGGACAACTATCAGGAATTTATACGGTAAGTCTAAGTAATACTGCTGTGTTACGTTGGTTACGCTTAGGAAGAACCTTTGGAAATCAAGTAGAAGTATTATCAGGTTTATCAGCCGATGAAAGCTATATCGTTTCTTCTGAAGGTAAACTTTACAACGGAGCAAACATTACAATTCAATAAAATCAATTTGAAAATGAACCAATCACCCCATTTTCAAATCAACAAATTTTCAAATTATATAAAATGAAAGAAGGTTTAGCAGGAAAAATAGCCAAAGGGTTTATAGGCTCTAAACTTACCATATTATTAATGGTAGTGTTTATGGTAATTGGTGTGTACAGCTCTTTTTTAATTCCGAGAGAAGAAGAACCACAGATTGATGTGCCTATGGCTGACATCTTTGTAGGATATCCAGGTGCGAGCCCTACAGAAGTAGAATCGAGAGTTATCAAACCCTTAGAAAAAATACTTTCGAACATCAAAGGAATAGAGTACGTATACTCTACTTCAATGAAAGAACAAGGAATGGTGATTGTTCAGTTTTATGTTGGAGAAGACATCGAGCGTTCGTTCGTAAAACTATACAATGAGATTAACAAACATATGGATCAAATGCCGAAAGGTGTTACGATGCCTTTGGTAAAAACACGCGCGATTGACGATGTACCTATGTTAGGGTTGACATTATGGAGTGAAAACTACGACGATTATCAGTTAAAGCAACTCGCACAAGAGCTTACTAACGAAATTGAAAAAGTAAACGATGTTGCGATTACTCAAAAAATTGGAGGTAGAAATCGTGAGGTTCGTGTGGTAGTAGACAAAGATAAATTAGCTGCAAGTGGATTAGACTTTCTATCGGTTACTGAAATGTTAAAATCCAGCAATCAGCAACTAAGTGCGGGGAGTTATGATAAAAACGATACCGAGTTTTTAGTAACTACAGGAAAGTTTTTACAATCTGCTGAAGATGTT
Organism: Tenacibaculum sp. SSH1-16; assembly: GCF_040104435.1. Taxonomy (NCBI): domain Bacteria; kingdom Pseudomonadati; phylum Bacteroidota; class Flavobacteriia; order Flavobacteriales; family Flavobacteriaceae; genus Tenacibaculum; species Tenacibaculum sp. SSH1-16. Next base: position 62,354 of record NZ_JBECOV010000010.1, on the reverse strand, counting down.
AAAAACTTAGTGGTTGGAGTACAACAAAATCAACCGATTTATTTAAAACAAATCGCGAACGTAATAGACGGACCAGAAATTCCTAAAAACTATGTAAGTTTTGGTTATGGACAAGCAAGTAGTAATGTTTCAACGTATCAATCAGAATACCCAGCAGTAACCATTTCGGTAGCAAAACGAAAAGGAGCGGATGCTATGCAAATTGCCGATGTAATTTTAGCGAAGGTTGATCATTTACGTACCAACTTAATTCCTAATGATGTACATGTTGAAATTACCCGTAACTATGGTGAAACAGCATCACAAAAAGTATCAGAATTATTATTACACTTAATCGGTGCAATTATCGCTGTAACCTTAGTGGTAATGTTAGCCATGGGTTGGCGTGGTGGTTTTGTGGTATTCTTATCGGTTCCCATCACCTTTGCACTTACCTTACTAAGTTACTACATGTTAGATTATACCTTAAACCGAATTACCTTGTTCGCCTTGGTATTTGTGACGGGTATTGTGGTAGATGACTCCATTATTATTGCTGAAAATATGCACAGGCATTTTAAAATGAAGCGACTACCGTTTAAGCAAGCTGCCTTGTACGCTATTAACGAAGTAGGTAATCCAACTATATTAGCAACCTTTACCGTAATTGCTTCAGTATTACCAATGGCATTTGTTTCTGGACTGATGGGACCTTATATGAGTCCGATGCCAATTGGAGCTTCTATCGCTATGATTTTATCACTATTTGTTGCCCTAACGATTACTCCATATTTAGGATATATTTTCTTACGTGAAAAAGATAAACATAATGCTGAAGAAAAGTTTGAAGCAGATGAAACCAAAGCAATGCAAAGCACGCTAATCTATAAATTATATGAGAAGTTCGAGCGTCCGCTTATTGAAAATAAAACCAAACGTTGGGCATTCTTAGGAATCACTATTGCTCTACTGCTAGGTTCTATGTCGTTATTCTTTACCAAATCAGTCGCTGTAAAAATGTTGCCTTTTGATAACAAAAACGAATTTCAAGTAGTCATTGACATGCCTGAAGGTACTACTTTAGAACGTACCGATGCGGTAACTAAAGAAATTGCACAATACCTAGCTACACGACCAGAAGTGGTAAACTACCAAAGTTATGTAGGTACCTCTGCTCCAATTACCTTTAACGGATTGGTTCGTCATTACGACTTACGCGGGGGTAGCAATATGGCGGATATTCAAGTTAACTTAACTGATAAACATGATAGAAGTGAACAAAGTCATGATATTGCAAAATTGTTCAGACCAGAAATTCAAGCTATTGCAGCTAAATTTAATGCCAATGTAAAATTAGTAGAAGTTCCACCTGGACCACCTGTACTATCTACTATTGTTGCGGAAGTATACGGACCAGATTATGACAAGCAAATTGAAATCGCCAATGAAGTTCAAAATATCTTACACAATACAGACGATGTGGTAGATATTGATTGGATGGTAGAAGACAATCAAACTGAATACGAATTTGTAATCGACAAAGAAAAAGCAATGTTATATGGCGTAGCTCCTCAACAAATTGCTTACACTTTAAACATGGCACTATCTAACAGAGCGGTTTCAACTTTATATGATGAAGATGCTTCTAATCAAGTAGGAATTGTATTTGCTCTGGATGAAAAAGAAAAATCTTCTGTGCAAGACATTGCTCAATTGCAAATTAAATCGAAACACGGCAACCTAGTTTCTATAAGTGATTTGGTTTCTGTTGAAGAAAAAAACAGTGCAAAAAGTATTTATAGAAAAAATCAAAAGCGTGTAGTATATGTGATGGCTGATATGGCTGGGGAATTGGAAAGTCCCGCTTATGCTATTTTAGGAATGGAAGAAAAATTAAAAGAAATTCTACTTCCAAAGGGATATGAATTGAACGAATTATACATTAAGCAACCCGATTTTGAAGATGATTACACCGTAAAATGGGATGGTGAATGGCAAATTACGTTAGAAGTTTTTAGAGATTTAGGGATTGCCTTTTTAGGAGTTATCATTATTATTTATATGTTAATTGTAGGATGGTTTCAAAACTTTAAAGCTCCAATTGTAATGATGGTTGCCATTCCCTTATCAATGGTAGGAATTATTTTAGGACACTGGATGATGGGTGCTTACTTTACTGCAACTTCATTTATTGGAATGATTGCCCTCGCAGGAATTATGGTACGAAACTCCGTCTTACTTATTGACTTTGTCAACTTACGTTTGGCAGAAGGAGTTCCGCTAAAGCAAGCTGTGATTGAAGCTGGTGCAGTACGTACCACTCCTATCCTATTAACAGCAGGTACGGTAGTTATTGGCGCATTTGTAATCTTATTCGACCCTATTTTTCAAGGGTTAGCCATCTCTTTAATGGGAGGAACCATTACAGCTACTGTGCTTACCTTATTAGTCGTACCACTAGTATATTATTTAATTGAGCGTAAAAATTATAAGTAACATGAAAAATAGAATTGTACGTGGTATTGCAGGAACGTTTATACTTATCAGTTTAATCCTAGCAATCAAAGTAAATAATAATTGGTTATGGTTTACTGCCTTTGTAGGCGCAAACTTATTACAATCATCATTAACCAAATGGTGTTTACTAGATGATATTTTAACCAAGGTTTTTAAAATAAAAGATTAATTTATTCTATAGAATAATTCAACATAAGTTGATTTTCTTATACAATTTTGGGAATTGTTGCTGTAAATCTGCTGGAGCTTCAAAAAAATGCTCCATAATTACAGCAACACATTTCTATTTATAGTTTAGTAACAAACCTTCTTCCTACTATTTAATTCTTTCTCATAAACCCATTTTTTCTTTCGTAAAATACTGATAATTATATAACGTACTATCCCTATATTTGTTTTTATGGATGAAATTAGAGCAATCCTTATTGATGATGAACAAAGTGCTAGAAATGTTTTATCTAACTTACTAGAGAGAGCATCTATCAATATTACTGTTCTCGATTCTTGTAATAACTTAGAGTCTGGTGTTCAAAAAATAAAAGAACTACAACCCAATGTGGTGTTTTTAGATGTACAGATGCCTAATTATGCGGGCTATGAAATCGCAAGGTTTTTTGATGTTATATCATTTGAAATTATCTTTGTTACTGCATATGATCACTATGCTATTAAAGCTTTTGAGTTAAATGCTATTGATTATTTAGTAAAACCTATTGACAGAAATAAACTAGATATAGCTCTTAAAAAACTAGAGCATAAACTACATCAAGAAGCTTCGCTAGTTGACTATCAAGCACTTCTTGAAACTATAAAAGATAAAAACTATAAAAAAATTGTTATCCCTGAATTAGGGAATAGACATATTCTTAATTTAACAGACATTGTTGCTATTGAAGCTGACGGAGCTTATAGTAAAATACACGTTGTGAATAAAACAACTATTATCGCTAGTAAAAATTTAAAATTTTTCGAAAACACACTGTCTGAAGAGCCTTCTTTCTTCCGTTCTCATAGAGCGTGGATTGTTAATTTAACTTACATTGAGTTTTTAAACAAAACAACTTTAAACCTCACTCTAGATAATGGAGCTATTACTGCTAAAATTTCTAGATCAAGAATAAGTAGCTTTGAAAGTAGTATTTAGTCATAAACCATCATTTCTTTTAATAAAGTATTTTCTTTTATTACTTATTCTTTGTACTTCAATAGCAACAAAAGCACAAGATCCTGTATTTATACAATTATCTGAAAAAAATAAACTTCCCGATAATGAATTCTATAACATTCATGAAGATCGTAAAGGTTTTATATGGCTATGTGCAAACAAAGGATTGTATAGATACGATGGTAAAACCTTTAAAAACTATAGTAATCCTTTACAACGTGGAGCTTCTGTATTTAATACTCAAGAAGATAACTTAGGACGAATTTGGTGCAATAATATTTCTGGTCAGTTTTTCTATATCCAAAACGATGAGCTACATTTATTTAAAGACTTAAGTGGTTATTTAAATGGTGAACTGGGTGATTTTGTAATACAAAATGATTTTTTATGGGTTTTTACTGTAAAAACAATCTACAAAATAGATTTAAAAACTAAACAAATAATACAACAACACACTACTAAAAAAGGTTTTGGAACTCCGTTTTCTTTTAACAATACGATTTATTCAGGAGCCATCGATTCTATTATTTCAATAAACAAAGACAACAGTATAACTTCACTAATAGAAACCAATCTTCCTTATAAAGGAAAAAAAGGTAACGCTATAAGTTTGGGAAAGTCTATTATCTTTAAAACGAGCTCAACTTACATATACTCCCAAATAAGAAACAAAAAAAACAGCTTTTATAAATTAAACTTCTCTCAAAAAAAATTAGAATCTGTAAAAGGGCTAAAATCTCTTGAAAAAATAAAGCTCTATACTATTTTTGAGCATAACGATGAAACTTGGATAGCAACAAATCAAGGAGTATGGGTTTTTGCTTTCAAAAACGCTGCTTTTCAACTAAAAAAAAGATTTTTAACAGACAAACACATTACCAAAATCATTAGAGATAAAGACAATAATTATTGGCTTACTAGTTTAAATAATGGTGTTTATATTATTCCAAATATTCATATAGAAACCTGTAATATTCCTCTAAAAGAGGAAAATATAAAAACATTAGACAAAATAAACGATAGTACCTTGGTTATGGGGAGTAACCGTGGAAATGTTATTTTTTATAATACCAACTCCCATACTTCTAAAACTATTAATTTACCTGTTAACGAAGGAAAATTATCTAAACTAAAATACAACCCTAATCAGCAAAAAATTTACCTTAGTAAGGGGTTTAGAAGTTATATTTTAGATTATAAAAATTTAACCCTTGAAAAAACTAGATTTTTTGATGCTGCAAAAAGTTTTTCATTCTTAGCTCACAACGATTTACTATATACCAACCATAACAAAGTTGTTTTATTAAAAAATGCTAATTACAACGGTAAAGAAAAATTTATTTCAACAAATAAAAGAACTTACGATTCTTTTTATGACGAAATAAAACACCAAGTTTATGTTGCCTTTGTTGACGAATTAGCTGTATATGATAGCCTTTGGAACAAACAAATAATTGTAAACAATAAAAAACCCATCTATAGTAAATCGATAACCCAAACCGCTAATGGTATTATTTGGGTTGCCACATTTAAAAATGGCCTTTTGGGAATTAAAAATGGCAAAGTAATTCGACATTATACCACACGAAATGGCTTAACCTCAAATATTATTGAAAAAATTAAAGCTGACCAAAATAACCTATGGATTGTAGGTGTAAACAGTATTCAAAAACTCGATATCCTCACCCACAAATTCAAAACACTTACCAAGCGAGACGGTATTAAATCATACAATATTTCTGGTATTGAAATAATTGGTAACAAAATCTATTTCTCATCTGACAAAGGGTTATTTTCCATTGATAAAAACAATGCTTTTAAAACATTACATCCTAAAGTATATTTTAGTGCTGTAGAAATTAATGAAAAAGACACCCTAATTACTTCAAATTATACCTTAAGGTATAATCAAAACGCAATAAGAATAAATTTTAATGTTAATGGTTTTTTGTTTAACCAAAAAGGAACGTATAAATATCGTTTAAAAGGATATAACGATGCTTGGTTAACTACAGCTATTGGTGAAAACTCAATAAAATACAATAGTTTACCCGCGGGTGAATACACCTTTCAAGTACACCCATTTTTAAATAGTACAAGTACTAACTATGAAATAAAAGAGCTACACTTTTTTATTAAAAAACCATTTTGGAAAACGTTATGGTTTATCTTATTAATTGTTTCTATTATTTTAGGAGCTACTATTTTATACTTTAAACAAGCAATGCTAAAAAAGGAAAAAGAGCGCATTGCCCAACTTGAAAAAATATCTTTAGAAAAAGAACTGATCGCTATTAATTTAACTGCTTTGCGTTCACAAATGAATCCGCATTTTATTTTTAATGCGTTAAACTCTATTCAAGATTTAGTTTTACAACAAGACACTGATGCTTCCTACGACTGTATTGTATTATTTGCTAAACTTATACGAAGCACCTTAAACTATACAAATCAAGATTTTATTCCTATAGAAAAAGAGTTAGAATTTTTAAATGTATATCTCCAACTAGAAAAACTTCGTTTTGGTGATGACTTTAACTACACCATTACCTACGATTCTCATGAAGAATTAGAAGTTCCTTCTTTATTAATTCAACCTTTTATTGAAAATGCTTTAGTACATGGTTTACTACATAAAGAAGGAGAAAAAAAACTAGACATCACCTTCAATCTATCAGAAAATACCTTACAATGTATTATTACTGATAACGGTATTGGAAGAAAGAAAAGTAAAGAAATTAATCTCCGCCAAGGAAACCGTCATGAATCTTTTGCGTTGAACTCCATAAAAAAACGTTTAGAAATTTTTCAAAAACAATATGTTACTAAAATAGGTTTTGTTATTGAAGATATTTATAAAAACAACAATCCTAATGGCACAAGAGTAATTGTAACCATGCCTTTTAAGTATCTATTCTAAATTAACATCGCTTTTTACCTGCTTGTAAAAAACTATTCATAAACTCTTTTTACTGTTCACAAAACATTTTCTTACAAAATAATCCTTTACAACTACTATTGCATATCTAATACTAAAAAATAGTAAAAATGAAAAGTTTAAAAGAAAGATTATTTATTTTAATGATTGGACTACAATTAATATCATGTGGAAATAATGATGACAATGTAGTTGATACTCCTAAAAACAAAAGTATCACAAAAGCCTATTTCACAAAAACGTTTGCTAACTTCAAAGACACCTATTTCATTTATGATTTAGGAGATGTAATTAATAATTTTTGGGTTCCAGAAGTTTCGGTTGAAGGATATAATAGTGATTACAATTATGAAATAAAAATTAAAGGAGATGTATTAAAACAAGAATATACATTACCTCTTGAGTTTTCAAAAGTTGATGACACTAATGCTAATATCAATGTCTTAAATTTTATAAAAGAACATTTTAAAGCTAAAACAGACATTTACAAAGCTTTTATTGTTGAAAAAGAAAGTAACACAGAATTAGAAATTAGCATACCTACTACTTCACCTAACAGACCTTATATTATGATTGATGGAGATGAAGATGATTTTTTATATCACTTCTTTTTCCTAAGCAATAGAACTTCAACCTCAACAGTATTAACCGAATTAGGTTTAAGTACCCGTCAGCAATTCGATTTTCACTTTGGATCATCCGCAGCTTCTCCTATTGCCAACAACTTGACTATAAGTATGGAAATATATGATTTAAGTTTAAATAAATTAGGAGAAGTTACTACTACTCGTTTCTTGTCTGGTAATACTACTGCATACTCAATTCTTACGTCAGATTTTTCAACTTTTATACCAAACAGCGGTGAGTACTTTCTTAGACTTAGAGGAGTCTCACCATACGTGTTGAGATACAGTCCATATCAAAAAATTATGATTATTAAATAGACTAATTTATGAAAAAAATATTCTTACTAAGTGTATTAACTTTGTTAACAATAACAATACAAGCACAACAAACTCTTTTTGAAGCACTAGAAAACAATGGAGATGGAGCTACCTACCAAGGTTTTGGTGGTTTAGTAGCTAAAGGCGATGGTACTTATAATTTTAATACAGACTATCTGCCTGTTAAAATTGAATTAGAGCGCACCCCATCGGGCATTCCTGTTGGTTTTGAAGCTAGATTTATTAGTGAAAACAAACGAGCTTTTCGTGAAACCGAACTAAGTGATTATGGTACCTTAGACAATTATGTGTATCCGATGAGTATAAAACACGGTTATACAAAAAAAGGTTATATGGTAATTGATGATTTACTATTTGAATTAAGAAAAATATACGACGGAAGTGCCCCTCGTATGGAAAATGTAACTTCGGTTTATGTGCTTGTAAAAGACAGAAAAGCTACAGCTAAAACTCCTAAAAAGAAAAAGGGAGGGTTCCTTTCTAGAATGAACGCTAAAATTAAATCAGCCAGAAACTCATCAGTACCTTCTTCACCTACTTACAAATATCTTACATCTTTAAACCTCGATAAAAAGTTTAACGACTATGTAGTTGCTATGAAAAAAAAGCAAGCAATACCTTTAACAGCAAAAGACAAAGCTAAAATAGGCGCTATTAAAAAAGCAAAAAAAATGGATGCTGATGAAATAAAACGTTACAATGATTCTATCAGAGCCACTCCTGAATACAAAAAATTGAAAGAGCATCAAGCTCGTATGAAAGCTATGGATGAGGGAAATGATTTAACAACCGTAACTTTTATAAACCGAACTGGTAAAGATATTTATGTTTTTAAAGCGGGTAGTAAAAACTCAACCACTATAAGAGCCAATAGCTCTTCTAAATTTAATTGTTCTTACAGTTATTCTTATAAATTTAATCCAAATAGTGGTGGTTCGGGTTTACAATTGTACAATGCTAATTCTGGCTGCGAAAGGTCAGTAATCGTAAAATAACATGAAATTTTTCAACTATATTCTCGTATTTATATTCCCCATTACAGTCTATACTCAAAATGAAGTACCTACTAAAAATATTAATGGTCTTTATCATTTACTTGAAGGAGAAAGAACTGTTGGAAATAAGCAAACCAAAACTAAGTTTTTTCAATATAGCTTATTAGGTACTACAAAAACAGTAGCCGTAGCTGCTTGTAAAAAATGTATCCCTGCAATTTACAAATATCAAGAAGCAGAAAGTAAAGAGCTGAACAGGCCAGTTTTTTATAATAATATTGGTCTTTTTTTAATTTCATATGATAAAGAAAGTTTTGTTATGGTAATGGCAGCCAATAAGCAAGATGCAGATTGGACTAACTTTGCATACAGTAATTTTTATAGTAAAAATTACACAAAAGTAAAAGCAATGTCTCAAAAAAAAATTAAAGAATTTATTGTACGAATAGCAAATTAGTAATCGTCTTTCATAAAACATGCCCCCTAAAAATCAATTGATTTTTAGGGGGTTCATGGTTTATCTTGAATTTACATTTTCAATTTACAAACTCAATTTACTCTTCGTAAACTGTTTTTTTAAAATATCTATATATAAAAGTACTCTTGTACTATTAATTAAAAAAAGATCAAAATGAAATTATTTAAAAAAGGGATATTACTAAGCTTTATTGCTATTCAGCTTATTTCTTGTAGTAAAGACGATGAACCACAAAATACACCTCCTGTAATTAAAGCACAAAGCTTCGCCGTAGCAGAAGATAAAGCAGCTAACACCAAAATAGGTATTATTGCTGCTACCGATGTTAATAAAGACGACTTAACATTTAAAATTACTAAAAATGACAACAACTTATTTGCTGTAAATGTTTCTGGAGAACTAAGCATTGCTGCTAACAAAAGTTTAGACTATGAAACCCAAACCAAACACGAAATTACAGTTGAAGTAAGTGATGGTAAAGACAAAGCTTCAGCTACTATAACCATTAATGTTACCGATGTAGTTGAAAATGAGGCTCCAAAAATTAACGATCAAAGTTTTGAGGTTTCAGAAGATGCCACTACAGGGGTTACCTTAGCAACTGTAATTGCCTCAGACCCTAATAATGACACAATAACTTTTACCCTTGATGATGATAGTCTTTTTACATTCAGCTCTTCAAATGAAGGAAAGCTGCAGCTAGCATCAGGAAAATCTCTTGATTTTGAATCTAAAAACAAACACGAGCTAAAGGTAACTGTTAGCGATGGGACTTATAACAGTACAGCAACAATTACTATAAATATTACTGATGTTAATGAAGCACCAGTTATTACCGACAGCTCCTTTGTTAACGACGTGGCAGAAAATATAAATGATGATGATATTATCGCTGAAATAGTTGCTGTTGATCCTGAAAATGATGTTATTAATTACAGTATTACCTCAGACCCTGATCAACTTTTTGAAATTGACAATCAGGGAAAAATCACCTTAAAAACAGGTAAATCATTAGATTACGAAACAAATACTTCTCATACCATTACTGTAAGAGTTACAGATGATAAAGCCTTATTTACCGAAGAAACATTTACAATAAAAGTAACCGATGTAGATGAAAACGGAAGCAGTGCCACTGTAAGTACTTTCTCAGGATCTACCAGTGGTGGCTCTGGCGATAGGGACGGTATTAATGCCCTTTTTAATTCACCAGGAGGTATTGCAGAACATGGAGGGTTGTATTATGTGGCAGATGAAATGAACCATAGGATTAGAAGAATAAACAGGAATACGCTAGAAGTAACAACCTTTGCGGGATCTACCCAAGGCTTTGCAGACGGCAATGGTTCGGCTGCTATGTTCAATGGCCCCAGAGATATTATTGTTGATAGCCATGGAACGGTTTATGTAGCGGACACAGGGAACAATGTCATTAGAAAAATTACCCCAGCAGGAGAGGTAACTACATTTGCAGGGTCTGGCAATTTTGGCAATGTGGATGCCACAGGTACGGCTGCCTCTTTTTCCAATCCAAGTGGGCTGTGCTTTTCGGGCAGTGATATCTATGTGGCCGATTCTGGCAACCATACCATTAGAAGAATTACACCAAGCGCGGTCGTCACCACTTATGCAGGTAGCGCTGGCAATTCTGGTTATGTAAATGGCGACCGAATAGCCGAGGCACGATTTAATAATCCTGTAGATATTACAGTAGATACTAGAGGAACATTCTATGTTAGTGATAATGGTAATCATGTAATCCGAACTATTAATGGAGGTGTTACGGTGCGTTTACATGCTGGTCATCCAAATAGCTTTGGGTTTCAAGACGGAGCTGTCAATACAGGAAAATTAAATAGCCCCCAGCAAATAACGATAGGTGGTTCTGGCATAACGGATTTGTATATTGCTGACAGAGGCAACCATGCTATCCGAAAAGTGACATCCGTCGTTACCAGCGGTGGTGGCGGGTTTGGAACCTCACGGTTAGAACTGGTTACCGTTGCCGGTGGTAATGGTCGTGGAAATACGGATGGAAGTGGGAATACTGCACAATTAAACTTTCCGTACGGAATTATAAGTGATTCAGATGCTCCCGCTACTTCTGTTATTATAACCAACTGGCACTCGCTGCGTAGGATAGAGGAGTAAAGATATATTTTGTAAAAGTTGTGTTCATTAAAACCGGGGTTATACAACCTTGGTTTTTCTAAAACATCTAAAATAGCGACCAGTTTTTAAAAGGGCTGTTAGAACAAAATTATCAATATAAACCAAATAAGAAAACATGCCCATATACTGATGGGCATGTTATGTATATTATAGTCTAGTTTTGGCCAGTTCTAAGCATTTTCATAAAAAAGTATTGCCGAGGGTAGTATCCCTCAAAAGCAAAACAATAACTCATTAAGATTAGATATTGAAACAAAAGATGAAACAAATAATAGGAATATTCTTGATTTTAATCACTTTAAGTGCTTGTTCTCAAGAGAAAAAAAAAGTAAGCGAACAAAAAGAAACAATACTAAAAGAACCAAAAGTAGATAAACGTATAGAGTTATTAAGCATTGTTTTTAGGCTTGCAGACAGCCATGAATATAGTCAAAATCTTTTTCCTAAGTATGTTGAAAGCATTCAAAATCATTTTGAGAAATTTAAAAGTCACAATTTAATTAAGTATGTAAAAAGTGAATTACATGAAAAAGGAATTGGTTTTAGTTCAGTTATGAGTATGGCTATACATATAACTGAACCTCAAAATATAAAAGCTATGATAGTGCCTTTTTCAAATAAATCACTAGAAAGACCATGGAGTAAAGAAAGCTCTACACAGTTTTTAAAACTGTTAAATGAATTTTATATTGATGCCGACTGTGAAACTTTTTTTAATAACAATAAAGAACTCTACAAAGCTGCATCAAATAGATTTAAAAAAGTTTATCAAAATTTAGACCTAGAATGGTATCAAAAATTTTATGGAGAAGACCCAAAAGGAGAATTTAAAATTATAAATGCCTTGGGAAATGGAGGAGCGAGCTATGGTCCAAAAATAATTTATCCGAATGGAAATGAGGTGATCTATGCTATAATGGGAACGTGGAGTGTTGATAACTTAGGTATGCCTAAATATGAAGTGAACGATTATTTTCCAACTATTTTACATGAATTCAATCACTCATTTGTAAATCATATTATAGAAAAGCACCGCTCTGAGCTACAAGAAAGCGGGACAATCATCTTTGATAAAGTAAAAGATAAAATGAATAAACAAGCATATGGTAATTGGAAAACTATGTATGATGAAGCGTTGGTTAGAGCGACTGTTATTAAATATATGAAGGACCATAATTATGATAAAAAAACAATCGAAAACGAATTGAATGAGCAATTAAATAGCGGTTTTTTATGGACTCATGAGCTGGTCAAAGAACTAGAAAGATATGATAATAATAGAGATAGATATCCAACATTAGAGAGTTTTATGACAGAGTTAATATTTTTTTTCAATAAAACAGCTTCTGAAATAAGCAAACAAAAAATATAAACCCTAAAAAACAGTTAAAATTATTCAACAAAGAAATACTTATTACTCTCCATAACGCTACAATTAATTTATTATATCATAATAATTATTATACAATTAAAAATTCAGTAGAAATTAAGGAAAATATTTAAAGAGAACATTTAACTAGTATTGATTCCTTATACTAAATTAATAAACCTACCTACATTCTTATTAACTTCTATAATTAGAATAAATCAAAATAGTAACCTCTATACTATTTATTAAATAAAACAAGATTAAAAAACTCCAAAACAGTAATAGGTTCTAAAAAACAACATCTTAAAATAAAAAACAATTAAAAAAACATTAAAAAGAACAAAACTTAAACTATTATAACTAATAACAATACTATATTAACAAAACAACAATAATAACAATTTATTTTTTATTTATTTACAAAATAAACTTAATTTTTTTAAAAATATGAAAACAAAATTGTTACTACTGTTCTTTCTTGTTACATCAATTGTAATTGCTCAAGAAAAAACAGTATCTGGGGTAGTTTCAGATGAATCCGGGGGGCTTCCAGGGGTAAGTATACTCATTAAGGGTACCACAAAAGGTACAGAAACAGACTTTGATGGTAACTACTCTATCAAGGCTAAAGAAAATGATATCTTAATATTTAGTTTTGTAGGAATGACAACTATTGAAAAAACAGTTGGATCCTCTAACGTGATAAGTGTAACTATGTCTACAAACGAAAATGTTTTAGATGAAGTAGTTGTTACAGCTTTAGGTATAAAAAGAGAAAAAAAATCTTTAGGATACGCTACACAGGAAATCAAAGGAAACGACCTAACTAAGGTAAATTCAGGAAACATAGCTAATTCTATTTCTGGTAAAATATCTGGAGTACAAATTAGACGAAATGGTAATATTGGAGGATCCACCAATGTAATTATAAGAGGAACAACATCTTTAACTGGTAACAACCAAGCTCTTTGGGTAGTTGACGGAGTCCCGTTAAATAATGATAACACAAATACTGCTGATCAAAAAAGCGGAGGTAACACAGGAGGATATGATTTTGGTAATGCTGTGGCTGACATCAATCCTGATGATATTGAAACTATGAATGTATTAAAAGGAGCTGCTGCTTCTGCCTTATATGGTTCAAGAGCTACAAACGGTGTTATTATAATTACCACTAAAAAAGGAGGAAAAAGTAAGGGTTTAGGTATTACAATTAATAGTGGCGTAACAATTGGAGCTGTAGATTTTAAAACATTACCTAAATATCAAAAAGAATATGGTAGTGGTTGGTGGAATTCTTTTTCAGACCCTTCAAGAAATATCGATTTAGGCAGTGGTTCTCACCCTTATGAGCCTACAGATGATGCTTCATGGGGGCCTGCTTACGACCCTAATTTACTAGTATACAGGTGGAACTCTTTTTTTCCTGAACTTTCTACCTACGGTAAAGCAACACCATGGACGGCTCCTAAAAATGATGCTAATAGCTTTTACACAAAAAGTATTACTTTTAACAATAACATTTCTATTTCTGGTAATAATGAAGTTGGAAGTTTTCGTTTTAGTTATTCCAAATATGATTTAAATCAAGGAATATTACCAAACAGTAGTTACAAAAGAGATAATTTTAACTTATCAGGAAGCTATAAGCTAAGTAATAAAACTACTGTTACTGCATCTGCTAACTACAATAAAACCCATGGTAGAGGTCTTAATGAAACTGGATATGGTGCTGGTGGTAACAATTACCTCAGTAGTGTAAGACAATGGTACTCTTCTAGTGTTGACTTTGCTGATTTAAAAACAGCTTATAAAGAAACACAACTAAACACAACTTGGAGTGTATATGGACCTTACGATTTAAATGTTGCATTTCATGACAATCCTTATTTTCAAAGAAAGAATAATATAGGAAGTATAAGAAGAAACCGCTTTTTCGGTAATTTTAGTTTAACAACTGAAATAAAAGACTGGTTAAGTGTTACCGGAAGAGGTGGTATTGATTCTTATAATCAAACTCAAGAAGAAACAATAGCTGTTGGCTCTAAAAGACAACCTGAACTTAAAGGGCAATACTCTAGATTTGATAAAAACTTTAGGGAGTTCAACTTAGATTTAATTTTTAATGCTCAAGGAAAAATTACCAATAATATAAGTTTCACTGCATTATTAGGAGGAAACGTAAGAAGAACAAAAAGCAATTATACTTACGCTATTACAAAAGGCGGCTTAGTTATACCTAACATCTACGCTATAAACAATTCTGTTCAAAATCCAGACCCTTTATCTGAGTCTATATCATCAATTGGTACTAATAGTATTTATACAAACGCTTCTTTGAGCTTTTATGATACTTATTTTTTAGAAGCTACCTACAGAGTTGATCAGTCTTCTACTTTACCTAAAGAAAATAATGTTTATAATTATCCTTCTCTAACTGCTACATATATCTTTAGCAAACACTTGAAAGCTAACTGGCTTTCATTTGGAAAACTGCGCCTTAATTATGCTGAAACAGGTAACGATGCTCCTTTTGCTGTACTTAACTCTCAGTATATTAAATATTCAAACTTTGGAGACGCTATACAATTTTCCACAGAAAACAGCAGAAAAAACCCAAACTTAAGAAGCGAAAAAACTAAAGGTTATGAAATTGGTTTAGAAACAAAAATGTTTAATAATAAATTGGGGTTAGATCTTTCATTATACAAAACCAACACTACAGACCAAATAATGTCTGTTGGTGTAACGGGAGCTACAGGAAGTACATCTGCATGGGTTAACGCTGGTAATGTCGAAAATAAGGGTATTGAAGTCAGCTTAAATGCTACCCCTATAAAAACAGATAATTTCACATGGGAATCTCAAATTAATTGGTCTACCAACAAAAATAAAGTTATTAGCCTTAATGAAAATGATAGTCGTTTTGAAATTGGAAGATTTCAAGGAGTGTCTCTAGTTGCAGAAGTAGGTAAACCTGTTGGACAAATGGTTAGCTCAGGATTCAAATACATTAACAATCAAAAAGTTATAAAAGAAAACGGCTACTACGATATTGAAAACAGTAAAATCATAGGTGACATAAATCCTGATTGGATTGGTGGTATAAACAATAAGTTCAAATACAAAGATTTTTCTTTTAGTTTTTTAATAGACGTTAAAAAAGGAGGAGATGTATGGTCTTTAGATCAAAAATACGGAGCACAAACTGGTATTTACCAAAGTAGTGTTGGAAATAATCACTTAGGAAACCCTAAAAGAAACTCTGTTACAAACGATGAAAATAGTGGAGGAATTATATTAGATGGAGTGCTTTCAGATGGCACTAGAAATACCAAAATTGTTCCTGTTGATTATGATTTAGGTGCAAATACCCCAGATGAGGGGTATGTATATGATGCTTCTTTTGTTAAATTAAGAGAAGTTTCTTTTAGTTACAATCTTCCTAAGAAATTTTTAAAAAACACTTTTCTCAATAGCCTTTCTTTTACAGCAAGTGGTAGCAACTTATGGATAATACATAAAAATTTACCATATGCAGACCCTGAAGCTGGTGCTTCTTCTGGTAACCTACAAGGTTTCCAAACAGGTGTATTACCTACTACTAAAGAATATAGTTTTAACATAAAAGCTCAATTTTAATAGATATGAAAATAGTCCATAAAATAAAAAGAACTGTAATATTAGGATTAGGAATAACTTTATTATTTTCTTCTTGTAATGATATTGAAAACCTAAATACTGACACTAAAGGGTATGAAACTGTATTACCTGAAGCCCTTATGACGCAATCTCAAGTGAGCTACATGTATTTCTTAACAAATACAAACCCTAACTCTAATAATTTCAGAAAATATGTTCAGTATTGGACTAATACCGAATTTGTTGATGAAGACAGATATAATCAAACAAAAAGAAATATTGGTACAGGTTTCTGGAATCTACTTTATAGAGATGTTTTAACTGATTTTAAAAACGCAAAAGAGATAATAATATCACAAAATGTAACACCTAACAAAGAAGCTGAAAAGCAAAACAAAATTGCTATTGTAGAAATACAAATGATTGCCGTTTTTCAAACACTTGTTGATTTATATGGTGATGTACCATATACTGAAGCTTTAGATTTTGTAAAATATCCAAAACCTAAATATGATGATGCTCAAGAAATTTATTTAAGCTTAGCAGATCGTCTTAATAAAGCCATTAATCAGCTAAACACGAATGAATCTAGTTTTTCTTCTGGAGATTTAATTTATGGAGGAAATGTTAATCTATGGAAAAAACTAGCTAACAGTATTAAGCTAAAGTTAGGACTTCATTTAGCAGATATACCTGAACTTAACTCTGATGCTAAAGATTTAATTGAAAGCGCCTTTAAATCTGGAGTAATATCTAATAATTCTGAAAATGCACTATTACAATATTATTCTGTCTCTGGTCAAAGGAATCCTATTTTTCTAGCTCTTACAACTGAAAATCATTATGTTCCAACAAAGTTTTTAGTAGATGAGTTAAATTCAAAAAAAGACCCTAGAAGAGATATTTTTTTTAATTCTAATTCAAAAATAAATGGAGAATATGTTGGTTATCCATACGCAATAGGTCCCAGTGGAGGTGGGTATCAAAATACATCTAATACAAATATTGAAATATTTAGAGATCCTTCTTTGCCTGGTGTTTTGTTTGATTTTGCCGAAACATCATTTTTATTAGCTGATGCTGCTAATAGAGGTTTTGATGTTGGAGGAACAAGTGCCACCTATTATATGCAAGGAATTGAAGCTAGCATGGACTATTGGAATGTAAGTTCTTTAGATAAGCAAAACTACTTAAATAGACCTGATGTTTCTTTTAATACTGCGTCTGGTACCACAAAAGAAAAAATCGCGTATCAATTATGGATATCTTATTACAATAGAGGCTTTGAAGCTTGGACTGAATATCGTAGACTGGACTTTCCAAACATAAAAGCTCCTGATAATGCTGTATCTGAAGCAGATGGCAAAGTACCTGTTAGGAATATCTATTCTCATTTAGAAGCAACACTTAACAAAACGAATTATGAGACTGCTTCAGCAAAAATAGGAGGAGATTTAATGACTACTAAAATATTTTGGGATAAGTATTAAAACATAGTAGGTAAAAACTATACTTTGTTCTCATAAAAAGATTGTTTTTATCAAAAAGAGATTGTTATAGTAACAATCTCTTTCTATTTTTAGTGACCCAGAGAGGACTCGAACCCCCAACCCTCAGAGCCGAAATCTGATGTTCTATCCAGTTGAACTACTGAGTCTATAAAATAATTGTTATGCCAATTTAGCTTTTACAATTGCTGAAATTGTTTTCCCATCTGCTTGTCCTGCTAATTGCTTCGATACAATTCCCATTACTTTTCCCATATCTTTCATTCCTTCAGCACCAACATCTGCAATAGTTTTCTCTACAACATTTCCAATTTCTTCTTCACTTAAAGCTTCAGGTAAAAATTGTTCTAAAATAGCCGCTTCAGCTAATTCAGGTTCAGCCAAATCATTACGTCCTTGTTCTGTAAACACAGTAGCACTATCTTTACGTTGTTTTACCTGCTTTTGAATAATTTTTAATTCTTCTGCTTCTGTAAGCTCTCCTGCTCCCGCTTCGGTATTTGCTAGCATAAAAGCTGACTTTAATGCTCTTAAAGCCGTTAAAGCTACCGTGTCTTTAGACTTCATAGCTTCTTTCATTTTATCCATTACCTGCTTTTGCAAACTCATATTTTTATGTTTTAAAGTATTAAAAAATCCCGATAAATCGGGATTTTAAAAATAAGTGTTATTCTTTTATTAATCTACATTATCGTGTAAAAACGAATTATTAGAACGTAATAAATCGTTATTATCTGTATTCAATGCTGTATCTGATTTACTAATATCTGATCCTGCTTCAATATCAACTCCTAATCTTTTATATGCTGGTTGACGTTCTATTTCATCTATATTTTTACTAACCTGATCATTAAATTTATAATTAAAACCCTTCATTTTCTCTCTTCTTTCCTTAGCTCTTTTCTGCAATTCAGAAATTGTTAAATCTAATGGAGAAACTTCTTCACTTGTAGTGTTTATATTATTAATTTTTTCTTGTGTTTGAGATTTTACCTCAAATTGTAACTCCTCTTCTACTTGGTCTTTAATTATCGGAGTAGAGCTTTTACCAATTGTTGGTTGTGCACTGAAGTCATCTAATACATAGCGCTTTTCAACCTTATGATACTTTACTTCTTCAGCTTCTACTTCGATATTTTTAATCTCGTTAGACGTTTCAACTAGATGAGATGCTGGTTTTATTTCTTCATAAGAATTTAATGGTAAATCAAACAACAAGTCTTGTTGTGTTGATTGCTCTTTTACTTCTCTTTCTTCTACTTTAGGTTCGGCTATATTAGTAATAATGAAATCGTCTTCAGAAACTGTTTCTATTTCAATTTCATCGTATGTAACATCTATATTTTTTATTGCTTGTGTTGTTGGAATAATTTCAGCTCTTGGTTCAACTTTTTCTTCCTCTAAAACATGAATAACTTTATTTGATGGCTTGTTTTTTATAGGCTCATTAATTGGTGTAGAAGTTTGTACTTGTTGATCTCCAAAATTATAAGTTGCCTTTTGTTCATCTTCTAAAGTATGAACTATTTTTTTCACCTCAGTATTGGTTATATTCCCTTGCTGATCAGCAGCAAAACCCGTAGCTACAACGGTTACAGCTATTCCGTCTTCTAATGATTCATCTTCTCCAATACCCATAATAATATTGGCGTCATAACCTGCTTCATCCTGAATATAATCATTAATTTCTCCTATTTCATCTAGCGTAACTTCATTTCCTCCCGAAACGATTAATAGTAATACATTTTTAGCTCCAGTAATTTTATTATCGTTCAACAAAGGAGAGTCTAATGCTTTTACAATAGCATTTTTAGCTCTGTTTGCTCCTGTTTCTTTTGCAGATCCCATAATTGCTGTACCACTGTTTGATAGTACTGTTTTAGCATCGTGTAAATCGATGTTTTGCTTATAATGATGGGTAATTACCTCTGCTATACCCTTGGCTGCTGTTGCTAATACTTCATCTGCCTTAGAAAAACCTGCTTTAAAACCTAAGTTACCATAAACTTCGCGCAGTTTATTATTATTGATAACAATTAATGAATCTACATTATCACGTAAATCATCAATTCCTTTTTGAGCTTGTTTTGAGCGCATTCGTCCTTCAAATTGAAATGGCATCGTAACGATTCCTACCGTTAAAATATCCATATCTTTAGCTATTTTTGCTATAATAGGAGCTGCTCCTGTACCCGTACCTCCTCCCATACCTGCGGTGATAAACACCATTTTGGTATGTGTACTCAACATTTGTTGAATTTCCTGTATACTTTCAGCCGCTGCTTGTGCTCCAATTTCTGGATTAGCACCTGCACCTAAACCAGAAGTTAAGTGTGCTCCTAATTGAACCTTATTAGGTATAGGACTGTTTTCTAATGCTTGTGCATCTGTATTACAAATTACAAAATCTACTCCGTGAATTTGTTTACTATACATGTGGTTTACAGCATTGCTTCCTCCCCCACCAACACCAATTACTTTAATGGCATTCGATTGTGTTTTTGGCATGTCGAATGAAATGTTATCAAATTCTGCGCTCATAATAACTTTTCTTTTTTATTAATTCTTATTCAATTTTACACTCCTTTTTAGGGGATTAATTAGGAGTATTCTTATATATACTAATTACTCTGCGTTATCTAAAAATTCTTTGAATCGTTCTGTGAACTTATCAAAAAAAGATTTAGGTTTTTTCGCTTTATGTTCCTTCTCTTCTTGAACTTCTTCTATAATTTCTTTTTCTTCCTCAATAGTTTCTTCTACTAACACCTCTGGTGTTTCTTCAATAACTACTTTTTCTTCTGCTTCTTTTTGTAAACCTTCCATTAACAATCCTACAGCTGTTGCAAATGCTGGGCTCGATAATACTTCATCAGAATCTCCAGCTAAATGTTCATTAGGATATCCAATACGAACGTCCATTCCAGTAATATATTCTACCAACTGACGTAAATGTTTTAATTGAGCTCCACCTCCTGTTAATACAATACCTGCAATTAATTTTCCTTTTTGAGTTTCGTGTCCGTAGTTCTTAATTTCTAGATATACGTGTTCAATTATTTCTTGAACTCTTGCATGAATTATTTTTGATAAATTTTTAAGTGTAATTTCTTTAGGTTCTCTTCCTCTTAACCCTGGAATCGAAACAATTTCTGTTTCTTTGTTTTCTCCGGGCCATGCTGAACCAAACTTTATTTTTAATAATTCTGCCTGTTTTTCAATTATTGAACAACCTTCTTTAATATCTTCTGTAATAACATTACCTCCAAAGGGAATAACTGCTGTATGACGAATAATTCCATCTTTAAATATTGCTAAATCTGTAGTTCCGCCACCTATATCAATTAGTGCTACTCCAGCTTCTTTTTCTTCTTGACTAAGCACTGCCGAAGCTGAGGCTAGTGGTTCAAGTGTAATATCTGAGAGAGTTAAACCTGCACTTTTAATACACCTTCCTACATTTCGAATGGAAGATACTTGACCTACTACAACATGGAAATTAGCTTCTAATCTTCCTCCATACATCCCTATAGGTTCTTTGATATCTGGCTGACTATCTACCTTGAATTCTTGTGGTAATACATGAATAATTTCTTCACCAGGTAACATAACCAATTTGTGTACCTGACTCACTAAATTTTCTATATCAGTTCTGTCAATTACCTCTTCTGATTTTTCTCTAGTTATATAGTCGCTATGATGTAAACTACGTATATGTTGTCCAGCAATACCTACAACAACATTTTCTATTTTATATCCCGAAATACTTTCTGCCTCTTCAGCTGCTTGCTGAATAGATTGAATTGTTTGCGTAATATTATTGACTACACCTCTTTTTACACCTAAACTTTTCGCTTTACCAATACCTAAAACTTCAAGCTTACCGTATTCGTTTTTACGACCAATCATGGCAACAATCTTGGTTGTACCAATATCTAAACCAACTGCTATTTTATTGTTCTCCATCTTGATTTTGTTTTGTGCACACAACTTGGTTGTGGTATTTTACATTTATAGCTTTGTAATTATTAATGGTTTTATCTGTAAATGCTTTGTTATAAAATGCTGTTAGCTTTTTAAACTTTATTGAGGCATCTATTAACTCTCCAAAAATTATCTTATAGTCACCACTACGAACTGTAAATGTATATTCGCTTTGGGCGTCTCTTTCTATAGCAATAATTTCTTTAGCAAAAAAACTACTACTATTTATGGTTTTTATTAACGTTGTTAATTCTTTGATTTCTTCTGGCTCCCTCACTCCTAAAACTAATGGTACTCTTGCTGAAAAATTTGTAGATAACGGAATTTTAACCCCATACTTATCAACATAAAAAGATTTGTATTTATCAACAATTCTAGCTATCGGTGTTCGTTGTTTTATGGTAGTTTTTAACACCCCATCTATGGTTAAAAACACAGCTATTTTTTCAACATACGGGTTCGCCGAAACATTAGTTTCTAGAAAATGTAAATCTACCAATCTTTTTGGTTGGTTTTTAACAAATTCATCATTTTGTATTAACATTTTATCAACCATACTGTGTGTCAAAAAGTTATTATCTCCAGCAGCAAACTCTACTACCGTGCTTTTTACTTTTTTTGATCCATTTCTATTAGTTGTAAAACCATACAAAAACATCAAAAACATCAGCAGCAAGAAAAAAGATAAAAATGTTGCTAATTTTTTCATTCTATTTTTTATATTTTTCTTCTAATTTGTTTTTTACCTTATTAACTAATAAACCAATATCCCCTGCTCCCAACATTACTATAATTTTTGACTCTGACTTTATAATTTCGTCACTTAATTTTTCTTTAGAGATTAGTTTTTTAGCTTCAATGGTAATTTTCTCTAATAACCAACTTGAGGTAACTCCTTTTATCGGTAATTCTCTTGCTGGATAAATATCTAATAACAACACTTCATCAAACAACGATAATGCTTTAGCAAAATCATCTGCAAAATCCCTTGTTCTACTAAACAAGTGTGGTTGAAATACAGCTAATACCTTTTCTTTGGGATACATTTCTCTAACAGATTGCGCTACTGCTTTTATTTCAGTAGGATGATGCGCATAATCGTCAATTAGCACAACATCTTCTGTTTTTATCTTATACGAAAACCTACGTTGTACTCCTTTAAAACTTCCTAATTGCTTTTTAACTTTCTCTAAAGACACTCCATACACATCTGCAATAGCTAATGCTGCTAAAGCATTCATCATGTTATGATTTCCTGGTAAATGAAATGCTACATTTTTAATTTCCGATGTTGGTGTTTTTACATCAAAAACATATTTACCTTCTTCTATTTTTACATTATAAGCTTTGTAATCTGCTTCTTCATTAACAGCATATGTTAAACCTTTTAAAGGCAACCCTTTTGCGACAATTAAAGTATCAGAAACTTTGCTTGCAAAATCTCTAAATGATTGTTGTAAGAATTCGTTTTCTCCATAGATATCTAAATGATCAGCATCCATAGAGGTTACACAAGCAATATTGGGTGATAATTTTAAAAACGAACGGTCAAATTCATCGGCTTCAACAACAGAGATCCTATCTTCTCCTAAAATTAAATTAGAATCATAGTTTTCTGCAATACCTCCTAAAAACGAAGTTGCTTTCTCTGGTTGCATAATGTGTCCTAAAATTGAAGAAGTTGTTGTTTTTCCATGCGTTCCTGCTACAGCCAAACAAAAAGTATTCTTTGTAATTTCTCCCAACACTTCTGCTCTTTTCAAGACGGTATATCCGTTGTCTTTAAAATAATTTAATTGTAAGTGATTTTTAGGAACTGCTGGTGTATATACCACCAATGTTTTTTCTTTATATAAAAATGAAATTGGAATATTCTTTACTTCATCTTCAAAACTTACTTCAATTTCTATTTCTTCTAAACCTTTAGTGATAGGTGTTGGTGTTTTATCGTAGCCTGCAACTAATTTTCCATTGACAGAGAAATAGCGAGCTAAGGCACTCATTCCTATTCCGCCAATACCAATAAAATAAACGTTATGTATCGTTTTTAAATTCACTAACTAATTAATTTTTCTATTTCGTTAACGATATTACTTGTTGCATTTGGCAACGCTAACTCGTTAATGTTTTCACTTAAACTTTCTTGTTTCCCTTTGTCTTTTAATAAAGTTTCTAATACGACAGGAAAAGTATCTAATTCACTCTCTTTAACTACTAGAGCCCCATGTTTGTCGGCAATAGATTTTGCATTTTTTGTTTGATGATCTTCTGCCACATTTGGTGATGGAATAAAAATAGTTGGCTTCCCTACTATACATAATTCCGATACTGAACTTGCTCCTGCTCTCGACACGATGAAATCTGCAGCTGCATAGGCTAAATCCATTCTATTCAAAAACTGATGCACTTGAACATTTTCTAATTCATCATACTTTTTATATTCTTCATAATACAGCTTACCACATTGCCATATCAATTGAACTCCTTGTTTTTTGAAGAAGTCTAAATTTTCTTCTACCAACTGATTTATTTTACGAGCACCAAGACTTCCTCCTAATATTAAAATTGTCTTTTTTGATGTATCTAATTCAAAAAACTCTTTTCCTTCTTCTATTTTCGTATGAATAAATAGTAAATCTTGACGAACTGGATTTCCCGTTTTTATTATTTTATCTTCAGAGAAAAAGCGCTCTAAATTATCATATGCAACACATATTTTCTGCGCTTTTTTTCCTAACAATCTATTTGTTATTCCTGGGTACGAGTTTTGTTCTTGAATTAAGGTTGGTATCCCTTTCCTATTAGCAACCATTAATGTTGGCCCACTTGCAAAGCCTCCAGTACCCACAGCAACATCTGGTTTAAATTTTCGTATAATTCTATATGCTTTCCATAAACTACTTACTAGTTTAAAAGGAAACATTAAGTTCTTTAAAGTTAGTTTTCTT
This sequence comes from Tenacibaculum sp. SSH1-16, assembly GCF_040104435.1. Classification (NCBI taxonomy): domain Bacteria; kingdom Pseudomonadati; phylum Bacteroidota; class Flavobacteriia; order Flavobacteriales; family Flavobacteriaceae; genus Tenacibaculum; species Tenacibaculum sp. SSH1-16. Next base: position 37,694 of record NZ_JBECOV010000010.1, on the reverse strand, counting down.
TGGATTCCTGAAATCCACAATCCTTTGATTTCATATCCTGCTTGTGGAACTTTTTCCATTTCCATTTTATCTTTTGCTCCTACGAACAAAATGTTAGCTTCTGGGTAACGAACTTTTACTTCGTTAGCAATTGCTATTGCAGGATAAATATGACCTCCTGTACCTCCACCACTTATTATGATATTAATCGATTGTTTCATACAGTCTTTTTTATGTTAACAGTGTTGTATGTAACGCTCATAATAGTTCCTACCCATACATCTGTATTTTTAGTCCAGCGTTTCATGTAAAATATCTAAAGGGTTATCATCTAAAATTGTTTCTTCAGTTTCGTTTTTAGAAGCACTTACACTTAAAATCATTCCTAATGCGAAACATGTCATCCAGATTGAGGTACCTCCACTACTAATTAGCGGGAGTGTTTGTCCTGTTACTGGTAAAATATTCACTGCTACCGCCATGTTAATCATTGCTTGAAAAACAATGGGAATTCCCACACCTACAACTAATAAAGTCGCAAATATGGTTGTAGCCTTTTTGGCAGTTATTAAGATTCTGAAAAGCAACAAGAAATAAATAAATATTACCACTATCGCTCCAGCAAAACCGTATTCTTCAACTATAATTGCATAGATAAAATCGGATGAGGATTGTGGTAAAAAGTTTTTCTGTACGCTTTTCCCTGGCCCTTTTCCTATTACTCCTCCTGTTGCAATTGCTATTTTGGCTTTTTCTACTTGGTAATCTTCTTCACCATCAGACTGAGAAAAGCTTTCAATTCTACTTTTCCATGTGTTTACACGATTGGGCATTGCATCTGGAAATGCTTTAGCTACTAAGATAAAAAACAGAAAAGCAAAAAGTCCTATTCCTAATATATATCCTATATATTTTAGTGGATATCCTCCAATAAACGAGACCATTAAAATCATAAAAAACACCATGGCTGTAGTTGAAAAGTTTGCTGGCAATATTAACACCAATACTAAACCTACTGGAAGCCATAACTGCAACAAACTTTCCTTAAAAGAAATTACTTTTTCTTTATTTTTTGCCAAGTATCGAGCAACATATACCATCAATACCAAACCTGCCAATGTAGAGGTTTGAAATCCAATACCTACAAACGGAATACGAATCCATCTACTTGCATTTGCTCCTCCAATGGTAGTTCCTTGTGCTAAGGTAAAAACCAGCAGTAAAACAACTACAGGAAGCATTAATACAGAACCTCCACTAAAATATCTATATGGTATTTTATGTACTCCATAAATGACTGCAAAACCTGTAATTAATAATACAATATGTTTTACTAAATGCCCTAAGGTAGATCCATTTCCTACTACGTATACCAAATTGGTACTTGCACTGTATATTGGCATAAATGAAAATATTGCCAACATCGCAACTATAGCCCAAATGGCTCGGTCTCCTTTAATATGTCGAAAGATGTTTTTCATCAATCTTTAGTGTACTTTATATATTTCTTACAGCTTCTTTAAATTTTCTTCCTCTATCTTCATAGCTATCAAATAAATCAAAACTTGCACATGCTGGTGACAACAATACTGTATCTCCTTTTTGCGCTATTTTATAAGCTACTTTTACTGCTTCTTCTGCTCCAGCAGTTTCTACCATAACATCTACTACATTCGCAAAAGTGTCTATGATTTTTTGGTTATCTAACCCTAAACAAACTATTGCTTTTACTTTTTCTCTTACTAAAGGTAGTAAATCTGTATAATCATTTCCTTTATCAACCCCTCCTACAATCCAAACTGTTGGATTGTCCATACACTCCAACGCATAAAAGACCGCATTTACATTTGTAGCTTTACTATCGTTAATGAATTCAATTCCATTTACTTTTTGCACTTTTTCTAAACGATGTTCTACTCCTTCAAAATCAGACAAACTTTCTGCAATTGTTTCTTTTCTTACTTTCAATAACCTTGCAGCCATTGATGTAGCCATTGCATTTTTAGTGTTATGCTTTCCTTGTAATGTTAGCTCAGAAACCTTCATTAATTTTTCTTCTGTATTAAATTTCATTATTATCGTGTCTTGTCTTAAAAAAGCCCCGTACTCTAATTCTTTTTCCATTGAAAATGGCACTAGCGTTGCTTCTGTTTTGTTATTTTTTAACCAATTTTGAATTGCTTCGTCATCAGCATCATATATTAAAAAATCATCTTTCGTTTGATTTTTTGTAATTCTGAATTTTGAGTTTATATAGTTATCAAATTCATATTCATATCGATCTAAATGATCTGGTGTTATATTGGTGATTATTGCAATATGTGGTTTAAAATTTTCAATTCCATCTAACTGAAAACTGCTTAATTCCAATACATATTCGTCATACTTATCTTCAACCACTTGTTCAGCGAAACTATCACCTATATTCCCTCCAACTCCCACATTTAAACCTGCTTTTTTTAACACATAATGTACCAGCATGGTTGTGGTTGTTTTTCCATTTGAGCCTGTAATCCCCACAATAGTTGCTTCTGTAAACTGAGCAGCGAATTCTATTTCTGAAATCACTTTAACTCCTTTTGAAACCAACTTTTGCACAAGTGTAACTTTCTCTGGAATTCCAGGGCTTTTCATTACCACATCAGCATTTAAAATTTTATCTTCTGTATGCTGATTTTCTTCAAAATCGATTGAGTTATGTAAAAGAACTTTTTTATACCGCTCTGCTATACTTCCTTTATCTGAAACAAAAACTTCATATCCTTTTTGTTTTCCTAAAAGTGCCGTTCCTACACCACTTTCTCCTCCACCAAGCACAACTAATCTTTTCATTTTTAATTAATGATTTTAGATTTATTGATTGATGATTTACTTTTAACTGTTTTTATAGAAGCTACAATAATTGAAGTCAACTCGTTTGCCTCATTATGCAACCTTTTCAATTCTTCTTGATTATTTTCATGGATTGACATAAAAACCTCTAAAAAAAACATACTTTCATCTACTTCTTCTTCAACAATTTTTAATTTATGAATAAAGTCAGCTGAAGATTTTACCCTACAAGCAGCTCTATAATTAGCTCCAACCGAACTAGAACATCTTATCAATTGTCTACAATATGCATCAAATTCTCTTGTTTTAGGATACTCTTTACATAACCTCCAACAATCAATAGCAAATTGTTTAGTTCTATTTTTAATCTGTTCTTTCATTCAGTCTTATATCTTAAATCACAACTCCAAAATCTCCTTTATCTTAACTTCAATGTTACTATGGTAAATACCGCTAATAAAATTCCTACAATCCAAAATCGTACTACAATTTTACTTTCATGATAGTTTAGTTTTTGATAATGATGATGTAGAGGAGACATTTTAAATATTCGTCTTCCTTCTCCAAACTTCTTCTTTGTGTACTTAAACCATGAAACTTGTAGTATTACCGATAAATTCTCGACTACAAATATTCCAGCCAAAACTGGCAGTAACAATTCTTTCCTTATGGCAATAGCTATTACAGCTATGATACCTCCAATAGTTAAACTTCCAGTATCTCCCATAAACACTTGTGCCGGATAGGTATTATACCATAGAAAACCGATTAAAGCTCCTGCAAACGCTAAAATGAAAACAGTCATTTCTCCAGACTTCGGAATGTACATTACATCTAAATAGTCTGCAAAAATGATGTTACCAGATACCCATGCAAAAATTGCCAGCGTTATTACCATAATTGCTGATGAACCTGCCGCTAATCCATCAATACCATCTGTTAAATTCGCACCGTTTGAAACTCCTGTAACGACAAAAACGGTAACAAAAATGAAGATTATCCATCCAAATTTTTCATATCCATCTCCTAAGAAGCTTAATGCTTTTGCATAATCTAACTCGTTATTCTTTAAAAAAGGAACTGTTGTTTTTGTCGATTTATGAGCCTCACCAAACACCTTCTTTTTACCATCATCTACTTGCACAACTTGTTCTGAAGTTGGCAGTTGTTCTTTGATGGTTACATCTTGGTGAAAATACAGCATAGAACCTACGATTATACCTAATCCTACTTGTCCTAAAACTTTGAACTTTCCTTTTAACCCAGCCTTGTCTTTTTTAAACACTTTTATATAATCATCCGCAAAACCAATAAGCCCCATCCAAACAGTCGTAATCAATAAAATAACGATATATATATTTTCTAGCTTTGCTAAAAATAACACAGGAATTAATGTTGCAAGGATTATAATTACACCTCCCATAGTTGGTGTTCCTGCTTTTTGTACTTGACCATCTAAACCTAAATCTCTTACTGTTTCACCTACTTGCTGCCTTCTTAAGTAGTTAATGATTTTTTTACCAAAAATGGTTGAAATCAACAGAGATAATATGAATGCCATTGCAGATCGAAATGTGATGAATTGAAACACACTTGCTCCTGTTAAGCTAAATTCACTTTCTAAATATTGAAATAAATAATACAGCATTCGTTAGTGTTTTTTTAGTTGATTAAAATAGTTGGTTACTTCTTCTAAATCATCAAAATGATGCCTAACACCATTTATTTCTTGGTAAGTTTCATGTCCTTTTCCTGCAATAAGTACAATATCTCCTGAAGTTGCTAGTTTACAAGCTGTTTTTATAGCCTGTCTTCGGTCTACAATTGATAGTGTTTTTTTATAATTTTCTGCCGCAACTCCAGTTTCCATTTCATCAATTATTGACTGCGGATCTTCTGTTCTAGGGTTATCTGAAGTAAAAACAACTTGGTCGCTCAACTGAGAAGCAATTAATGCCATTTTTGGGCGCTTTGTTATATCTCTATCTCCACCACAACCTACAACTGTAATCACAGTTTCATTTCCTGTTCGGATATCATTAATAGTTTGTAATACATTTTTTAGTGCGTCTGGTGTATGTGCATAATCTACTATTGCTGTAACTCCCTCATCAGAAACTGTGTATTGAAATCTTCCACTCACACTTTCTAACTCACTTACAATACGTAAAATTTCTATTTTCTCTAGTCCCAACAACTCTGCTACTCCATAAATAGCTAACAAGTTGTACGCATTAAATTCCCCTATTAACTTCGTCCAAACTTCTACTCCATTGATTGTTAACAAAGTTCCTGAAAGACGTTTTTCTAACACTTTTGCTTTAAAATCTCCGATTGTTTTAAGCGCATAAGTTTGTTTATTCGCCTTTGTGTTTTGCAACATTATCTGTCCGTTTTTATCATCTAAATTCACCAAAGCAAATGCTGTTTTTGGTAACGAATCAAAAAACGACTTTTTAACATCACGATACTCTGCAAATGTTTCATGATAATCTAAATGATCATGCGATAAGTTTGTGAACACTCCTCCTGCAAACTCTAAGCCTTCAGTACGTTTTTGATGTATTCCATGAGAACTTACCTCCATAAAACAATAATCAACTCCAGCTTCTACCATTTTTGATAAATACTGATTTATTGCTACTGAGTTTGGTGTTGTATGTGTTGCTTTATATTCTTCTTCATCAACCATTACTCGCACAGTTGATAACAACCCCACTTTATATCCTGCTTTTTTAAACAGTTGGTACAATAAGCTTGCAATTGTAGTTTTACCATTTGTTCCTGTTACTCCTACTAACTGCAAGCTTTTTGACGGGTTGTTATAATAATTTGTTGCTATTATTGCTAATGCCGCATTAGAATCTTCTACTTTAACATAAGTAACCTCTTCATTTTTATTTTCTGGTAAAGACTCACAGATAACAGTCTTAGCACCCAACGATACTGCTTTCGCTATAAACTGATGCCCGTCCACTGTTACTCCTTTTTGAGCTACAAAAACATCCTCTTCCTGCACTTGTCTACTATCAAACTGAATATTGTTTATATCAATATCAGTGTTCCCGTAAACTTCTTTTACTACTACCTTATATAATATGTCTTTTAATTTCTTCAACTATGATAATTTTAAATATATCGTTGCACCTTTTGAGACTTTCTGCCCCCTATCTACGGACTGTTCTGTTACTTTTCCTACTCCTGAAAATTTAACTTTTAACCCCATATTCTCTAATAATGCAATTGCATCCATTCCACTCATACCTAAAACTTTAGGCATAATTGTTTTATACTTCCTTAGTTTTTGATAGTATTCTTGATACTCCCTTTCAAGAACCTCTTCTGAAATATCATCAGAAACAAGCTGATTATTAATTGCTGTTGACGTATAAATTTTTTGAGCTATTTCTTTAAATATAGGAGCAGCAACCGTAGCCCCGTAATATCCTTTTTCTTTTTTAGGACTATGAACTACTACAATGCAAGAGTATTTTGGTTCATCTGCGGGAAAGAAACCTGCAAAAGAAGCCACATACTTTTGATTTGAATAATACCCTCCTTCATATTCTCCCTTAGCATTTTTAGTTCTAGGAATGTATTTTTTTGCCGTTCCTGTTTTTCCTGCCATAGAAAAGTTTGGTGAATAAATTCCTTTACCTGTTCCGTATTTTATAGTATTTTCCATCACTTTTCGTACCTTATCTAAGGTTTCTTGTGATGCTATTTTTTCTTTTACTACTTCTGTTCCAAAGCTTTCTTCAACTTTACCTCCTACTCTTAGCTCTTTTACAAAATATGGCTTTACCAACTTTCCGTCATTTGCGACTGCATTGTAAAACGCTAGTGTTTGTAACGGCGTAAGAGAAACCCCATAACCCCAAGCCATCCACTCTAATGAAATAGGGCTCCAACTTTTCTCTGTTGGTTCTGGTATATAAGGCTTTCCTTCTCCTTTGATTTTAACACCTGTTAATTGATCCAACCCAAAAGACTTAATTCTATCCGTGAATTTTTTAGGATTTTTATCGTAGTACTTTTGTATTGTTTTCACAATTCCAACATTTGAAGAAACCTCAAATACCCTTCCTAATGATATTTTTCCGTACCCTCCTCTTTTACTATCTTCTACTTTACGATTATTAATATAAATTCTTCCTTTTTCACAATCTACCACAGTTGAAGTATCTACAACTTTATCTTCTAAAGCCACCATTAAGCTAGCTAACTTAAAAGTTGACCCAGGCTCGTGACTCTCCCAAACAGCATAGTTTCTTTTTTCGTAATACCTCCCTTTAGAAGTCCTCCCTAAATTAGAAATCGCTTTAATCTCTCCTGTTTCCACTTCCATCACTACAGCACAACCATGATCTGCTTCAAAATACTCCATCTGTCTTAACAGAGCATGATGCGTTATATCTTGAACATTTACATCTATTGTAGTAATTACATCACTTCCATCTACAGGCTCCTTCTCATTTACATCATTAATAGGCTTCCATTGCCCTTTAGCTATCTTTTGTTTTAAACGCCAACCGTTTTCACCTTGCATATAATCCGCAAAAGCACCTTCAATTCCTGCCCCACCTCTGTAATCATCGTAACCAATTGTACGTTCAGCTATTTTTCCTATTGGGTGAACTCTCACTGTTTTTTGTTCCGCGATAAAGCCTCCTCGATACACCCCTCTATTAAAAATGGGAAAGCTTTTCATTTTCACATAATCATTATATCCTACATTACGGGCTATTAACAAATATCGGTTTCTACGTTTTTTTGCATTACGCAACTTCTTTTGATAGTAACTAGCTGATTTCCCTAACAATCCAGAAAGCGACTCAGAAAGTGCTCGGATATTTTTTTCAAAAATCTCAGAATCTACCGCCACCACATCCATTCGAATGGTAAATTTTGACATAGAGGTTGCCAACAAATTTCCATCTGCCGCATACACATTTCCCCTATTTGCAAAAATAGTATCGTTTTTAACTGTTTCTTCTTCAGAAAGATTCCTATACTTATCTCCTTCTACATATTGAAGTTTAAAAAGCCTAAAAATGATAACTACAAAGAAAAGCGTCATTAAAACAACAATCACGTAGAGTTTGTTTAATATGCCTTTTTTTACTACCATTTTATATTACTCTTTATTATATGTTACTTTTATTTTTTGGGGCGGTTTTTTTGCAGGGTACAACCCTTTGTTTTTTACTTTATCTCGAATACTACTCTCTAACTTCATTCGCATTAATTGAGTACTCGTGTCCACATCTTCAGCCCGCAACTCTCTTTTCTTCTTATTAAGCACTGCTATTTGCACCACTTTTGCATCGGCACTATGCGAACTATAGATCATCACTAATAGTAAAACAACTGTAAAAATCAAAATTCGCCAATTCTTAAACGAGCTTTCATCCGTAAGAAAACTACCTCTTAAAAGATCGTATATACCCTTTCTTACTATTGACATTACTTTAATGTTGCTATTCTTAGTTTCGCACTACGTGCTCTATTATTTTCTTTTATCTCCTCTTTTGTTGGCACAATCATTTTACCAACTTTTTTAAGTGGTTCACTGGTATTACCATAAAAATCTTTTTCTGGTTCACCACTAAACAATCCGGTCCTTATAAATCGTTTCACCAACCTATCTTCCAAAGAATGATATGAAATCACACTCAATCTACCTTCTTCATTTAACAAGTCTGGGATTTGCTGCAAAAATTCTTTCAACACCTCCAACTCCTGATTCACTTCTATTCGTATTGCTTGAAAAATTTGCGCTAGTATTTTATGTTCTTTTGCTTTCGGAAGAAATTTTCGCAACACTTCTTTTAACTCAAAGCTCGTTTTAATTTCTCTATCAACTCTTGCCTCAACAATAGTTTTCGCCAAGGTTCGCGCATTCCGCAATTCTCCATACAAAAACAACACATCCGCCAAATCTTCCTCACTATAGGTATTGATTATTTTTTTTCCTGATAATTCAGATTTCTGATCCATTCGCATGTCCAAATCTGCATCAAAACGAGTAGAAAAACCTCTTTCTGCTTCATCAAACTGATGTGAAGACACTCCTAAATCAGCCAGCACCCCATCTACTTTCCTAACACCATAAAAGCGCAAAAACCTCGATATGAATCGAAAATTCTCTCCAATCAACACAAAACGCGGATCGTCAATTTTATTTTGTTGCGCATCAGGATCTTGATCAAAAGCATACAATCTTCCTTTTTCACCTAATCGACTTAATATTTCTCTAGAATGCCCCCCTCCTCCAAAGGTAACATCCACATAAACTCCATCTTCCTTTATACTTAGTGCATCAACACTTTCTTTCAATAAAACTGGATTATGATAACTCATCTGCTTCCGTATTACCCATTACTTCTTCTGCTAACTCAGCAAAATCAACAACAGCATCATCAATTACTTTTTCGTACTTATCCTTATCCCAAATTTCAATAATATTCACTGCAGAAGAGAGCACCACTTGCTTTTCAATACCCGCAAACTGACATAAATCTTTCGGAATCAAGACTCTCCCTGAAGCATCTACATCCACCATTTTCACACCGGCAGTAAACCTTCTGATAAAATCATTATTTTTCTTTACAAATCGATTTAGTTTATTGATTTTTGCCATTACCAGATTCCATTCTTGCATTGGATACAACTCCAGACAAGACTGAAAAACAGAACGTTTAATCACAAACCCTTCTTGCAACACAGAAGACAATTGCTTCTTGAACGCTGACGACATCATCAACCTCCCTTTAGCATCTACCTTGCACTCATATGTTCCAATTAAACTTACCACGTAAAGAATCTATAGTTTGCATCAAAAATAAAAAATATTTACCACTTTTTACCACTTTTTACCACTTTGTTGATAAGTTTTACTTCTGGAGATAAAAAACTCAAAATAAACCACTTAAAAGACTCACCTACACAGTAAATAATAAAAATGAAAAAGTGATAAAAAAGAACTACATTTGTGGTTAAGTCAAATCAAAAACATATATGACTGAATTTTTAAAGAAAGAAGACAAATTTACATATGCTGAAGCAGGAGAAGGAAGCCCAATTATCATTCTTCACGGGTTAATGGGAGCTCTTAGTAATTTTGGTTCCACTTTTAATCATCTTTCAAAAAAAGGATATCAAGTTTTTATACCAGAGTTACCCTTATACACATTACCCCTCCTTAAAACTAATGTAAAAAATTTAGCCAAGTTTTTACATGATTTCATAGAGTATAAAGGGCTTAAAAATGTTACTCTACTAGGAAATTCTCTAGGCGGACATATAGCTTTATACTATACAAAACATTATTCTGAAGATGTTAAAGCATTAGTTTTAACAGGTAGTTCTGGATTATACGAAAACTCAATGGGAGATAGCTATCCTAAAAGAGGTGACAAGGAGTTTGTTAGAAAAAAAGCACAAGATGTTTTTTATGATAAAGCCATTGCTACAGACGAACTTGTTGATCAAGTGTACGATGTTATAAATGATAGAAATACCTTGATTAGAACACTAGCTATTGCTAAAAGTGCCATTCGTCATAACATGGCTAAAGATTTACCCAACATGAAACAACCTACCTGTTTAATTTGGGGAAAACAAGACAGTGTTACTCCACCTGAAGTTGCTGAAGACTTCAAAAAACTTTTACCTGATGCCGATTTATTCTGGATTGACAAATGCGGACATGCAGCTATGATGGAAACACCAGAAGAATTTAATAAAATTTTAGAAGGGTGGCTTTCTAAACGCGAAATATAACAGCTAAACTAGCTTAATTATAGTATGAAAATAAAATCTGCTGAATTTGTAATGAGTAACAGCAATGTTACCAAGGCTCCTAAAGACAGAATACCTGAGTACGCTTTTATAGGTCGCTCAAATGTCGGAAAATCTTCATTAATCAATATGTTGATGGAGCGTAAAGATTTGGCAAAAACCTCTGGTAAACCAGGGAAGACACAACTTATTAACCATTTTAAAATTAATGACGAATGGTTTTTAGTAGATCTTCCTGGATATGGTTATGCACAGGTTTCTAAAAAAAAGCGTCAAATTTTTCAATTTTTTATTGAAAACTATTTTAAAGAACGTGAACAGCTGGTTTGTACTTTTGTTTTAATTGATTCTCGCCACGATCCACAAAAAATAGATTTGGAATTCATGCAGTTTTTAGGTGAAAACCGCATTCCGTTTTGTATTGTTTTTACCAAAGCTGATAAACTAGGGAGCTCTAAACTCAACAAACAAATTACCACTTACAAAAAGAAATTATTAAATTACTGGGAGGAATTACCAATTTCTTTTGTTACCTCATCTTCTACAGGAATGGGACGCGATGAATTTTTAAATTTTATCGATCAAGTTAACGAAGATGTAGCGGAGAATTTTAAATAATTTTCACCATACCTTAAGGGAAGTATTAATAATGCACTCTACAAAAGAAAACTTACAAGTTTTACATGAAGACAATCACATTATAGTGATTAATAAGCGGGCTGGTGATATAGTGCAAGGTGACAAAACAGGCGACAAACCACTTTTAGATGTTGTTAAAGAATACATTAAAGATAAATACAACAAACCTGGAAACGTATTTTTAGGAACCGTTCACAGGCTAGATCGCCCTACTACAGGTATCGTTATCTACGCACGTACTTCAAAAGCCTTAGAACGACTAAATAAAATGTTACGTGACAAAACCATTAAAAAAACATACTGGGCAGTGGTTCAACAGCAACCTAAAAAAGCAACCGATACCTTAACAAATTACTTAAAAAAGAATCCAAAAAATAACAAATCGACCGCTTACACTAAAGAGGTTAACGGAAGTAAAAAAGCTATACTTCACTACAAAACGCTTAAAAAACTAGATAATTATTCGTTATTAGAGGTCGACTTGGAAACTGGACGTCACCATCAAATTCGCGTACAGCTTTCTAACATTGGCTCTACTATAAAAGGAGATTTAAAATACGGTGCTAAAAGAAGCAACAAAGACGGAAGTATTCATTTACATGCTCGAAAAATTCAATTTACACACCCTGTTAGCAAAGAACCTATTAAGGTTACCGCTCCAACTCCTTCTGACCCCGTTTGGGATGCTTGTTTGTAATTTGTATATTTAGACAAATTTCACCCAAGATGAAAGCTCTTAAATTTTTAACGATTTTAACACTCCCTATCACTGTTTACATTTCGTTTACAAATATGGGATGGTTAACACTTTTACCTTTACTTGTTTTCTTCGGCTTAGTTCCTCTTCTTGAATTACTTTTTAAACCTGATAAAAATAATTTCAATAAAGAACAAGAAGCGCAAGAAAAAGAAAATAGACTTTACACCTATATTCTATACGCAATGGTACCTATTCAATTAGTTTTCCTAGTGTGGTTTTTATGGATAATGAAAGACACACAATTAACTATCTTAGAATATATAGGAAAAATCTCAGCTATGGGCTTGCTATGTGGCGTTATTGGTATTAATGTTGGGCATGAATTAGGACATAGAAACAACCGTTTTGATGAGCTTTTAGGAGAAATTTTACTACTAACTTCATTAGACACCCACTTTCTACCCTACCATAATGCAGGACATCATTTTAATGTAGCCACTCCAAAAGACGCCGCGACTGCAAGAAGAAATGAAATTGTTTACCTGTTTTGGATTCGTTCTCATTTTCAAAGCTATTATCAAGCTTGGGAAGTGGAAAATACACGTTTAAAAAATTCAGAAAGAAGCTGGTTTCACTTACAAAATAGAATGCTCATTTACACACTCTGTAACATTCTTTTATTAGCTGGTATTTTCTTTTTATTCGGATTAAAAGCATTACTAGCTTTTATCACCGCTGCTGTTTTTGGAATTTTATTACTTGAAACTGTAAACTATATAGAACATTATGGACTACTACGTAAACAGAATGAAAAAGGTCGTTATGAGCGTGTAAAAAGAACGCATTCATGGAATTCTGATCACAGAATTGGTATGTTAATGTTGTTTAATTTATCCCGTCACTCCGACCATCACTATAACGGAAGCAAACATTATCAGCTCTTAAAATCATTACCAGAAAGCCCACAAATGCCAACAGGATACCCGGGTATGATGCTGGTAGCCTTGGTTCCTCCATTATGGTTTTCAATAATGAATAAAAAAATACAAGACTTATAGCTTATGAATATTCCCGAATTAGTTCAGTCGCAAAAAAACTATTTTGCTACTCAACAAACCAAAGATATTTCTTTTAGAAAAAGTACCTTAAAAAGATTACAAAAAGAACTTGTTGCAAGAGAAAAAGACATCATAAAAGCACTACATGATGACTTTAAAAAACCAGAATACGAAGCAGTAATGACCGAAACTTCTATTGTTTCGGCTGAATTAAAAATGGCCATAAAAAATATACACTCTTGGAGTAAACCTCAACGTGTATTACCGTCGTTACTAAATTTTCCGTCCTCTGCAAAAATTTATAAAGAACCTTACGGAACTGTACTTATCATTGCTCCTTGGAATTACCCGTATCAACTAGCATTCGCACCATTATTAGGTGCTATTGCAGCAGGTAATACTGTAGTATTAAAACCTTCGGAACTGACACCGCATACAAGTAAAATTACCAAAGAAATTATTGAAGCTGTATTTGATAAAAACCATGTAGCTGTGGTTGAAGGTGGCGTAGATGTTTCTACTGAATTGTTAGCACAACGTTGGGATTATATTTTCTTTACAGGCAGTGTTCCTGTTGGTAAAATTGTCGCCAAAGCCGCTGCTAATAATTTAACTCCTGTTACCCTAGAACTTGGAGGAAAAAGTCCATGTATTGTTGACGAAACTGCCAATATTAAATTGACTGCAAAACGTTTGGTTTGGGGAAAATTCATTAACGGTGGGCAAACTTGTATTGCTCCTGATTATTTATTGATACACAAATCAGTAAAAGAGCAATTTATACAACAATTTAAAGATGAAATTTTTAGAACTTACGGAAGAAACCCTCAAAACTCTCCAGATTTTCCACGTATTGTTAACACTCGTAATTTTGATCGTTTAGCTTTGATGCTAGAAAATGAAAAGTGTGTGATTGGCGGACAAACTGATAGAGACGATCGCTACATTGCTCCTACATTAATTGACGAACCTAATTTAGATAGTGAAGTCATGAAAGGTGAGATTTTCGGACCTATTTTCCCGCTAATCTCTTACGAAAATGAAGCTGACATTGAAAAAATTACTGCTAAATATGACAAACCTCTGGCTTTATATGTGTTTACCAATAGAAATTCATTTGCTAAAAAAATGATTCAACGTTATTCATTTGGAGGTGGAACCATAAACGATACCACTGTACATTTTGCTAATCATAGGTTACCTTTTGGTGGCGTTGGTGAAAGCGGTATAGGCAGTTACCATGGAAAAAAAACTTTTGATACGTTTTCTCATCATAAAGGAGTGGTTTCTCGCGGAACTTGGTTAGATGTTCCTACTCGATATGCTCCATACAAAGGAAAATTAAAGCAATTAAAAACCTTAATGAAACTAGGATAAATTAGATAAAAGACAAATAGACACAAGAATCAAGACACCTATATAAATGAGTGAAAAAACCGTATCCGAAGCAGTTAACTACCGTCGTTCAGTAAGAGTATATGACCCTAAAAAACCGATAGACACTGCTGTTGTAAAAAAATGTTTAGAGCAAGCTATTTTAGCTCCTACCAGTAGCAACATGCAACTGTGGGAGTTTTATCATATCACTGATAAAGAAATTATAAAAAAAATGGCTCCATTATGCTTTAATCAAAATGCAGCTAAAACTGCTCAGCAACTAGTGGTTTTTGTGACTCGTAAAGATTTGTGGCGTAAAAGAGCCAAAGCTAACTTAGCTTTTATGGATGAAGTTTTTGGTAAAAACAATCCGAAATCAGAACAACGAAGTAGAGAAAAAGTAGCACGTAACTACTACGGAAAATTGATTCCGTTTACCTACTTTGACATCTTCGGAATTGTTGGTTATCTTAAATACTTAATGATTCTTATTGTTGGACTTTTCCGACCTATATATCGTGAAGTTCGCAATAGTGATATGCGCGTAGTGGCACATAAAACCTGTGGATTAGCAGCACAAACATTCATTCTCTCAATGGCTGCTGAAGGCTATGACACTTGTCCTATGGAAGGTTCCGATACTTGGCGTATAAAACGTTTATTAAACTTACCTTTTAGTGCAGAAATTAATATGATTGTTTCTTGCGGTATTCGTAAGCCAGAAGGAGTTTATGGAGAACGTTTTAGAATTCCTTTTGAGGAGGTTTATAGGGAGGTTTAATTCCACAAATAAACCAAGTTCTTCTTATTTTTCTGAATTTATAACGACTTTTTAATCTTCTCTTTTTATTATATTAAACGTCTTCAAGAAGAAATTAGTTTAACAGTTTAATACACAATAAAAAAATTAAAAAGCTATACATTTTTAGCTTAATAACTTTTCAAAAACAAAGTTTTAATTCTATCCTGTAACAGAAAGTAATTTTTATTATATTAGTTGCTCATTAAAATTCAAAAAAAAAAATAAAAAGCTGTAAAAATTGACTATAACTAACTATGATATTTCTTTGTTCCCAAGATAATTTATTCTAATTAAAAGTTAGTTCGTTTATTTTTTCACACCTATTAAAATAAAAAATAGACATAAACCTTGAGTGTCTATAAATGTTCAAGGAATATATAAAATTTTAAATTATTTTGAAAAATGAAAAAATCAATTTTAGAATTAGGAAGAGTTCTTAACAAGAAAGAGCAAAAAAACACATTTGGTGGTGCTGATTTCGACACAAAGAATGATAGTTGTGATCAAAACCATGATGGAAGATGGGTTCCTGGCTGTCCATGCACACCTGGATTTTCATATACTGTATTGGTAAACAAAGGAGGTTATATAACCTCCGTAACAAAAACTTGTTAAAAAATTAAGTACAAAAAAATAAAGTAAGAATAATCCTTTAAAGAAGCTCTAAGTCAAAAGAGCTTCTTTTTATTTTACTTTTTTTTTCTAAAACCTCTAATTAATAGTGTATTCATAAATATTTATTATGGAAACTTCTCTCTATAAATACTTACTTACCCATAAAGCTAGCATGTTAACAGCACAACAAAACAGTTACTAGTTTACCCTTTCCCTTTTACAGAATTAAAAGTTATGGTTATTTATCACTTTTTCGGCAAAAACACCAACTTATTTGCGCTCTTCTTTATAGCTGCTTCATTGAGAATCATTTTTACAAACTCACCATCTACATATTTTTGTGCTTGGTCTTTGTAATACGGACTAAACACATTTCCTGATTGTCCTGTAGGTAAAATCGCAATGCTATTTTCAACATCAGAAAAATCAATGACTCTACGTGTTGATGGTCCACCATGAATTTTATACACACCTGTACTATCCAATTTAAAAATCTGGTTGTTAATCACCTCATTTCCTCCGATAGTTTCAAACGGACCTACATTGAAAAACTTTCGTAACAAACCTCCCGCTTTACCAATAGCGTGTTCGTATTCCACTGAAATTACGCGATTCCACGTCCAATTATCTACATTCTCTCCTAATTGGTTTTGTAAAAACGTGATGGATTTTTGAAAAGCTGTGGTAATTATTTCATTTCTAGTTTCAACTTTATCTATCGTTGAAATATCATCCCACCAAACCGATTGCTCTCTTTTAGCTTGTTGTGCTAATACTTGATCTTGTAATTGGGTGTCAATAAACAACTGAAAACTATCTCCTAACTCATCTTTGTAAGTAGCTGTTAAAAATTCATACAAAAATCGATTATAAATAGTCGGAGCTACGTTGGTTTTTAAATATTCTCCATTCCACTTTTCTAACACCGAATATGCTTTTTTAGCCGAAGGAGATAATGACGACTTATCTACACTTGCTAACAACTCTCTTCCTATTTCTGGCACAACAGGTGAAGTAACATCATAAATCATTTCAGCTACATCCTCTTTCGTAAAATCGTTTTTAGGATCTAATAACTGAACAATTCGTTTTGCTCTATCTTCTGGTTGATAGTATCCCGGATATAACTTCCCTCTCACGGAATCAGGTTGATTATTGGCAGAATACACATAATTCCAACTAGGGTTTTCCGCTTGCGGATTTTCTTTAAAGTCTAAATATTCTACAATTTCATCCTTACCAGAAGCTCCGTTTAAATACACTTTAGAAGATAGGCTATCTCTTAATTGATATAATTTAGCCGATGCAAACCAACCTACATTCCCTTTCGTATCTCCATACATTACATTTAATCCTGGTGCATGAATTTTGGCGGTTCCTGTTTTAAAGTCTTGTAACGAATTTGCATGCGACATTTTATGTGATGCTTCTAATAATTGATTAGGTAGTTGCGTATAAATCCAGTTCATTGCAATTGGACTTTCATCTGTTACATGCTCTATTAATCCGTTCATAATCGGACCATGTTTACTAACTTTAACTTGATATGTAGTATCTTTTCCTCCTTTAACCTTTATACGCTTGTTCCATAACTCATATTTCTGGTATCCATTAGGTGTTTTGTACTCCATTGAATTTTCTGGATTGTTTTCTTCTATATAAAAGTTCAAATCGTCATTTGCTAACATTGTTAATCCGTAAGCATACTCTTTATTGTGTCCTAACAACGGAAATGGCATCAAAGCCAGATTAAATCCGTAGATTTCAAAGTCTGGAGTTTTTATATGATTTTGATACCAAACAGATGGTTGAGAAAATGCGATATGTGGATCGTTCGCAAAAATTACCTTACCGTTTTTGGCTTTAGGTGGTGCAATTACCCAAGAGTTACTTCCTATAAAAGGTGCAACTGGCAACTGATCTACAATCTTGCTTACCGCTATAGACATCTCTGCTTTAATTGTACCTTTATTAGTTGTCTTATTCAGTGTTAAATTTTTATCGAAAGAATTCAACAACTCATTTACATAAGACTCACCTAACTTTTCTTTTACTTCAGTTAACAACGGATCAGTTTTATGGGCAATTGCAAAACTAAATGCCATATAACCAAAAACATTATACACATCTTTAATTGTATAATTTTCTTTATCCAATCCTACTAAATAAAATTCTAAGGGCGTTGCTCCTTCTTCTATGAACTGATTAACCCCATTTAAATATGCTTCCGTTAATTTATACGTTTCTGAATTTTTATCTAATTCTTGAATTGTTTTTTCAGTAGCTTCTTCAATTCCTAATCCAGAGAAAAACTTATCTACTCTTACCAAATCTTTTCCAAAAACTTCTGCTAATCTTCCAGCTGAAATTCTTCTGATAAGCTCCATTTGCCACAATCTATCTTGTGCATGTACATATCCTAAAGCAGTATAAGCATCTAGTTGATTTTGTGCGTTGATATGCGGCACTCCAACCTCATCATAATACACTGTAACTTTATCTGAAATTGAGTTAAGTTCTAACTCTCCTTTATAAGTTGGATGCAGAGTTTTTGTAAATAGCCAAATTCCAACACTTAATAACACTAAAAGTAGTAAAACAATTTTTAAAGACTTTTTTAATAACTTCATTAGGGATGATTTTCTTCAAAGATAACAGATTTATTTATTGTTCCTCTTTTTGGGTAAATAGTGTAATTTTTACACACTTCTACTCTTTACTTATACACTTTTTACACATAAAGCTATTATCTGCCCAAACCTAAAAAAACAATATACTACTAAAAATCAACACATTAAAGTTTTCAAGGGTTTAATTAAAGTCGATGGCATATTTATTTCTATACAATAAACAAATATGTAAATAACTTAAAAACTTAATATCATGAAAAATTTAATTTTAGCAGTAGCGATTTTAGCAGGAGCTTCAACTTATGCAACAGTAAATAACACTCTTACACCTATTACTCCAACTCATACAGTTGTAAAGAACGGATTTCAAGAAATATCTTTAGATAAGTTACCTTCAGCTGTAGTGAATGCTGTAAAAGAGAGTTTTCCTAAAGGTACACTAGGAAAAGCTTTTGTAAACAGTAAAGAACAATACAAGTTAGAAATTTCTTTAGAAAATGGCAACAAAACCGTTTTCGCCGACAAAGACGGAAACTGGTTAGACGCTAAAGAAGTAAAGTAAACACATAAATTTCCCTTGTAGTATTACAACAATTAATAATTATAACTTAAAAACTTAATATCATGAAAAAATTAATCTTAGCAGTAGCAATTTTAACAGGTGTATCAACTTATGCAACAGTAAATAACACTCTTACACCTATTACTCCAATTCATACAGTTGTAAAGAACGGATTTCAAGAAATATCTTTAGATAAGTTACCTTCAGCTGTAGTGAATGCTGTAAAAGAGAGTTTTCCTAAAGGTACACTAGGAAAAGCTTTTGTAAACAGTAAAGAACAATACAAGTTAGAAATTTCTTTAGAAAATGGCAACAAAACCGTTTTCGCCGACAAAGACGGAAACTGGTTAGACGCTAAAGAAGTAAAGTAAACACATAAATTTCCCTTGTAGTATTACAACAATTAATAATTATAACTTAAAAACTTAATATCATGAAAAAATTAATCTTAGCAGTAGCAATTTTAACAGGTGTTTCAACTTACGCAACAGTAAACAACACTCTTACACCTATTACTCCAATTCACACAGTTGTAGCTGATGGATTCCAAGAAATATCTTTAGATAAATTACCAGCAGCGTTGGTTAACTCTATTAAAGAAAGTTTCCCTAAGGCTACCTTAAGTAAAGCTTTTATTAATGAAAAAGAGCAGTACAAACTAGAGGTTAGTGAAGGAAGCACCAAGAAGACTATTTACATTGATAAAGAAGGTAATTTGTTAAATGAAAAAGAAGTAAACAATACTAAAAAGTAATTTTTTTATTTCCCTCCTCAATTTTATTAGCAAAAGAGCGTTTTCATATAAAACGCTCTTTTTATTTTTACAGAGAATTTTTATCTGAACAATTTAGAGCAACCTTTTTTATGAAAAATATCTTATTGGTAGAAGACGATGTTACATTTTCTAACATGTTAAAACATTTTTTAGAACGACACAAATATGTTGTCGAGGTTAGTTATACAATTAAAAATGCCTCTACTCTATTGAAAGAAAATTCATATAATTTGATTTTTACTGATTTACGCCTTCCTGACGGTAATGGTATTGATTTATTAAAGCAAAGTAAAAACACTGATAGCGACATCCCTGTTGTTTTAATGACGAGTTATGCTGAAGTATCAACAGCCGTTCAAGCTATGAAACAAGGTGCTTTTGATTATATTTCTAAACCTTTTAATCCTGATGAAGTTTTAGAAGTAATTAATAATGCTCTGGAAGTTAAAACCGAACAAATTACTGAACCTAAAAAAGAAGATAAAAAAGTTTCTAATTCTCATATCGTTACCGGTATAAGCGCAGCTTCTAAAAGCCTTTATGAACACATCCATTTAGTAGCTCCAACTGACATGTCTGTTCTTATTACAGGTGAAAGTGGCACAGGTAAAGAAGTTGTAGCTAGTACAATTCATACTCAAAGCTTACGTAAAGATAAGCCTTTTATTGCCGTGGATTGCGGAGCTATACCTAAAGAGATTGCCTCAAGTGAATTTTTTGGACATCAAAAAGGATCATTTACAGGAGCTATAAATGATAAAATAGGGCATTTTGAAGCAGCGAATGGAGGTACTCTTTTTTTAGATGAAGTAGGAAACTTAAACTACGAAAGTCAGGTACAACTTTTACGTGCTTTACAAGAAAGAAAGATTAAACCTGTGGGAAGCAGTAAGGAAATTATGGTAGATATTCGTTTAATTACTGCCACTAATGAAGATTTATTATCAGCTGTTGAAAAAGGTAATTTTAGAGAAGATTTATACCATCGTTTAAATGAGTTTTCTATTAAAGTCCCTAATCTAAATGATAGAAAAGACGATTTAATTCTTTATGCCGATTTCTTTTTAGAAAAAGCCAACAAACAACTCAATAAATCAATCGTTGGCTTTTCTCATGAAGTACTAACTTTATTTCAACAATATAACTGGCCAGGGAACTTACGAGAGTTATCTAATGTTATCAAAAGAGCTACACTTTTATCTCAGACAGAAATTATAGAAAAAGAAGTGCTGCCTGAAGAATTAAAAAACACTGAAGATCAATACAGCATCCCTAATGAATTTTCTACCAAGGAAAATGAAAAAAAACTTATTATTAGGGCTTTACATGAGGCTAAAAACAACAAAACTAAAGCTGCAAAGCTTTTAAATATTACTAGAAAGACTTTGTATAATAAACTGAAAGAGCATAATATTAATTCTTAATTATTCAGCTTATACTGTACCTAAAGAATATAACTTTACGGTAAACTTATTGCCCTCCACTTTTTAAAATGGCATCGTTAATACAGGTGGCATGCCCCATTAAACCAGTTTGTTCAAAATGTTCAAACATCAATCTTCCATTTACATACAGCTCATAAAAACAACCACTTTGGTTCGCTTCTATAAAATATCTATTCATGCTTTTGTATTGTAGGGACTGTATGTTGCTGTATAGTTTGTCTATGGGTCTCATTTCTGTTGTTTGCCCACAAGCTGTAAGCACCAGTAACATACAAAACAAATAAACACTATATAAAAACGCTTTGTGCATTACCTTATAATTTCTAATTTGTTACTTCCTTTTGGTTTGTGTAAATAAATATATCTTGAAATCCTAGTTTTTCTTTTTTTTCCAAGATAAGTATCATTTATACCGAAAGAATAAGCAGATTTTCCTTTGCGTTCAATACTTTTTAAAGCTACAATTCTACCATTCCCTCCAAAAATCATTTTATACTTATCTAAAGGAACTTTTCTTTTAAAACTAGAATCAAAAATTTGTTTGAAACTTCTAATTCTATCCTTAATACTTTCCTTATTAACATCGTTATACGCTTCAGATTTTAAAAACTCTAACTCTCTGTTTTTAACTAAGCTTACCCATTTAGCTTCATCTTGATTATAAATAACATCAGATAAATTATTATAAAAAGCTACTACTTCTTTTTCTAACTGTTTTTGATCCATTTTAGTTAAATCTTGCGATTCGCTCCAGCCAGTAACTTCGTAAGGAACTTCTGCATAAAACGTAAAAGTATGTTCATAATAAGGCAACCCCTCTATTTTAATATCATTCTTACTTCTAGTACTTGCCTCTGGAATCTTAAAAGTTACTACTTTTTCATCGCTGTCTTCTACCTGTGTATCGTATTTTTCTATTTTTACTTCTATTCTTGCATTCTTGGTAAACGTGTCAAACCTTTCTACTTCTGTTTGTCCTAAAGGGTATAGCTTTACAGTAACTTCTTGCATCCCACTTTTTAAAATAGCATCGTTAATACAGGTGGTATGCCCCATTAAACCAACTTGTTTAAAAAGCTTAAATACCATCCTACCATTTACATACAACTCATAAAAACAACCACTTTGGTTCGCTTCTATAAAATATCTATTCATACTTTTGTATTGTAAGGGCTGTATATTGCTGTATAGTTTGTCTATCGGTCTCATTTCTTTTGTTTGCCCACAAGCTGTAAGCACCAGCAACATACAAAACAAATAAACACTATATAAAAACGCTTTATGCATTACCTTATAATTTCTAATTTGTTGCTTCCTTTTGGAAGGTGGAAGGATAAACCGTGAAAAAGGTACATTTTAACTAATTCATTATCATACTTTTTCTCATTAATACTAATAAGAGCAGAGTTATTATTAACATTCTCAAATTGTTTACTCTCTAGTTTTACTATTTTACCATTAGCATAAAGTTTCATTTCATAATTTTCGATAGGCAAGACTTCAATAAAATCAAGATATGAAGAATATTCTTCTGCTAATTCTTTAGAGTTTTTCATATAAAAATAATTTGATTGTGCTATTTCAAACTCTTTTGTCAATGTTATATCCTCTATTTGTTTCGCATTTTTTCTTACAAACAATTTCCTGTATTCTTTATAAGCATGAAGTACTCTTTCTTCTAATACTTTTTGATCCATTTTTGTTAAATCTTGTGATTCACTCCAGCCCTTTATTTTATATGGTACTTCTGCATTAAACGTAAAAGTATGTTCGTAATACGGCAGTCCTTCTATTTTAATATCATTTTTGCTTCTAGCACTTGCCTCTGGAATTTTAAGTGTTACTACTTTTTCATCGCTGTCTTCTACCTGTATATCGTATTTTTCTATTTTCACTTCTATTCTCGCATTCTTGGTAAACGTGTCAAACCTTTCTACTTCGGTTTGCCCTAAAGGATATAGCTTTACAGTAACTTCTTGTTTTCCACTTCTTAAAATAGCATCGTTAATACTAATAGTATGCCCCAGTAAACCTGTCTGCTCAAAATGCTTAAAAAATAATATGTCATTTACATACAACTCATAAAAACAACCGCTTTGGTTAGCTTCTATTGTATATATAGGTTCGCTAGGGTAATGTTGTATTTTTTTGTGTAAATTCTTAATTTGATTGAATTTAATATTCATTTCTTCTTTTGTTTGCCCACAAGCTGTAAGCACCAACAACATACAAAACAAATAAACACTATATAAAAACGCTTTGTGCATTACCTTATAATTTCTAATTTGTCACTTCCTTTTGGTTTGTGTAGGTATATGTAAGAGTAATTTCTTATTTTACTTTTACTCCCATCATCATAAGTTTTCTCATATCCATAAGAAAATGCTCCATAACCTTTTTTTATTATGCTTTTTAACGCTACAATTCTACCATTCCCTCCAAAAATCATTTCATAATCATCTAATGGTTCTTTCTTTTTAAACTTAGAATCAAAAATCTGTTTAAATTTCCTTTTCCTATCCTTAATACTTTTTTCATTAACATCATTATACGCTTCAGATTTTAAAAACTCTAATTCTCTGTTTTTAAACAATTCTACCCATTTAGCTTCGTCTTGATTGTAAATAACATCTGATAGGTTGTTGTGAAAAGCTACTACTTCTTTTTCTAATTGTTTTTGATCCATTTTAGTTAAATCTTGTGATTCACTCCAGCCAGTAACTTCATAAGGAACTTCTGCATAAAACGTAAAGGTATGCTCATAATAAGGTAACCCTTTTATACGAATGCTATTATTTTTATCTTCTGTATTAGGAATATTAAAAGTAGCTACATGATCATCATAGTTTTCGTATTCTTTACTATTCGGTTTATCCTCCAATGCTTTATCCCATTTAGTTACTTCAATATTTATCTTTGCATTTTTAGTAAAAGTATCAAACCTTTCTACTTCGGTTTGCCCTAAAGGGTATAGCTTTACGGTAACTTCTTGTTTTCCGCTCTTTAAAATAGCATCGTTAATACAAGTAGTATGCCCCATTAAACCAACTTGTTTAAAAAGTTTAAACACCATTCTTCCATTTACATACAACTCATAAAAACAACCTATTTGGTCTGCTTCTATAAAATATTGAGGCATGCTTTTGTATTGTAAAGGCTGTATGTTGCTGTATAGTTTGTCTATGGGTCTCATTTCTTTTGTTTGCCCACAAGCTGTAAACACCAACAACATACAAAACAAATAAACACTATATAAAAACGCTTTGTGCATTACCTTATAATTTCTAATTTATTGCTTCCTTTGGGTTTGTGTAGGTAGATATATTCATAACTTCTAATCTTACTTTTACTCCCATCATCATAAACTTTTTCATATCCATGAGAAAATGCTCCATAACCTCTATCTATTAAACTTTTTAAAGCTACAATTCTACCATTCCCTCCAAAAATCATTTCATACTTATCTAATGGTTCTTTTCTTTTAAAACTAGAATCAAAAATCTGTTTGAAACTTCTAATTCTATCCTTAATACTTTCCTTATTAACATCGTTATACGCTTCAGATTTCAAAAACTCTAACTCTCTTTTTTTAACTAAGCTTACCCATTTAGCTTCGTCTTGATTATAAATAACATCAGATAGATTGTTATAAAATGCTACGACTTCTTTTTCTAATTGCTTTTGATTCATTTTAGTTAAATCTTGCGATTCGCTCCAGCCAGTAACTTCGTAAGGAACTTCTGCATAAAACGTAAAAGTATGTTCGTAATAAGGCAACCCTTCTATTTTAATATCATTCTTACTTCTAGTACTTGCCTCTGGAATTTTAAATGTTATTACTCTTTCATCGCTATCTTCTACCTGTGTATCGTATTTTTCTATTCTTACTTCTATTCTTGCATTCTTGGTAAACGTGTCAAACCTTTCTACTTCGGTTTGCCCTAAAGGGTATAGCTTTACAGTAACTTCTTGTTTTCCGCTTTTTAAAATAGCATCGTTAATACAGGTAATATGCCCCATTAAACCAACTTGTTCAAAAAGATTAAACACCATTCTACCATTTACATACAATTCGTAAAAACAACCACTTTGGTTCGCTTCTATAAAATATCTATTCATGCTTTTGTATTGTAGGGGTTGTATGTTGCTGTAAAGTTTGTCTATCGGTCTCATTTCTGTTGCTTGTTTTTTTTCTTTTGTTGTGTTGGTTTGTGCACAAGCAGTAAGTATAACTGCTAACAATGCTGTAATTAAGTGAGTGGTTTTATTTGTTTTCATATTCAAATTGTTTTTTTGATTCAAAAAGTTCAAAAATATAGTCTTTCCCTAAAGAGGCGTTTGAAGGACCCAATAAGGTAAAAGGCACTTGTTTGTCACCCTCATTTGAATCATATTTATTTTCCTTCTTTACCTTTAGTTCAAGACTTTGCATATACGTTCCTTTCAATCCCCCAAAATATACCACTTTTTCCATATAAGGCCCTCTACCTTTGGTGTAACCTATTTTTTGTATAATACCAATACTACTATTTAATTTTAATTCTCCTTTAATATCGACTTCTACCTTAACAGGCTCAAAAAACCAAAGCTTTTTAAACTCTTCCTGGTATTTTACACGAGCTTTTACCTCAATACTAATATTAATAACTCCGTCTGTTTTAATTATATCACCTTTGCGTAATACCTTATTGTATTCGTTTTCTTGCTTAATGGCATTTTTGTTTAAAGTAAGCTTATTTGTATGAGTGTTGTAGCTTATATTTATATCAGAAACTATCCTACCTTCTGCTTTGGCTATTAATTCAAACTTTCCATTCGTTTTTTCTTCCATGCTTTTTACAAACTCTTTTAAAGGGCTTTTTAAAGAATCGGAATCTATTTTGTATTCAGTATTTAAAGCTAACAAAGGGTCGGCTTTAAAGGTAAAATCAAAAATAGTTGCATACGCTCCCTTTGGTTGCATTTCTTTTCTTAAGGCAGCGTTCATGGTTATTTTAGGGGTTGTTAAAGTAAGGTTGTATTTATCTAAAAACTTATTTACTTTATCTTTTCCTTTGTTAATTCTCTTAGCTACTTTTTGTGCTTTTTTTAATTGTTGTAATCCAGGTGCAAGCTTTCCTCTTGTTAGGTATATCATTAATACATCTATAGCCAAGGTAAGTAATACTACTCTAATTATTTGAAAATGTAAGTAGGCTTTGTAGGGTTGTATTTCGGCATAATTAATGAGTGACCCTACTTGGTTTTCTCCGTCGGGTATATCGTACCTTGCATGAAAACCAAGGTACATATCTGTTTTACTCTCTTTTATAAAATCACGTAGAACTTTTTCTAGCTCTGTTATGGCTGTTTTTGAGTTGTTATTTATAGATAATACGTCAAAAAGAGGTTTTATAAAGTTAAGTGTTTTTTCCAAAGCACTTGCTAAAACAGATATATAAGTGGCGTCTCCTTTTACTAATGGAAGCTCAATGTTATCGTGATATAAAATATCTTTTTTTTCTACATCTAAAGCTAAGTGTGATGCCCAAATTACATCTGGGTGTACGTTAAACCAAATGGTACGTTTGTACCTACAACTATTTACACTTATATAAAACTCAGCTGGGTTTGTATATTGAATCATGTGCATGAAAAGGTACCTCCATAAGAATTTACTTTCACTAGAAGCGTCGTAGGGGTATGCTGCTTTAAATTTTAGTATTTGATCTGTTTTATCTATAGTTTTATGGTAGGGTTGTACTCTTGGTAACGATTTTATATCGGTTAGGGTATTCCATATACCATCATCATCTGCAAAGGTGTATTCTTGTATTTCTTTTAAATTAAATACATTTTCTTCCGTATGCTTATCTTCTTCGTTTAGTTCTGGGCAATTGGCTACATCTGCATTTGTTTGTATGGTAACTTCTCTTATATTGTTTTTATTGCCTAATACTAAACTATAAATTGGAGTTGTTCCCCTATCATCTGTTAATAGCGCCCCATCCTTAGATTCTTTTTAAAAATGTTTTTGGTTCAAAACCATTGCAAGAAACGGTAAGTTCTGTATAATTACATTCTTGCTCATATAACTGTGTTATTAATGGCGGTTGCCATACTTTTACAATATTAGGGTTGGTTACATAGTCTTTTTCATTTACTGTTGCACTAAAATCGCTTTTGTAATTTACCGTAAGGGTTACTTCACGTTTTATTGTTGGGTAATTATTGGTTATAGCATGTTTAGATACTGGTGTGAAAATAAACACCATTGTGTACTCTTGTAAAGAGTCTTCAGAATCTTTTGCTTCTTTATGATTGGTTTTACCTGCCCAACTTAAATTAACTACATGCTCATCTAAAATTGAAACATTATAATCTAAAGAAGGGTTGTGCTCGTCTTTGGGTATATTTATATCTATTAAAGTGCTATACCCTTTTGTCATAGATTCTTCTCCATAAAACACCTCTTTAGTTAGTTTATAATCTTCACTTAAAACATTATGTAAATGCATGTGTATGTCTAAAACATCGCCATATAGTAGCTCTTGTTCAACTGAGTCGCAATTATCCTTTTTAATAGGGTTGCTACGAACTATTTTTTCTGGCAATGTTCTTCTTTCTACTAAAAGTGACAGTACCTGAGGTTTATCTACCGCTAAAATAAAGGCTCCTTGCTCTTTAAATTCGGGCGTATAATTAATACCTTCTAACCAAATACCTTTACCTAATGTTCTTTGAACATATTTTAAATTACCAAAAAAGACTCCTTCTCTTTTTTCCGTATGGCTTTTGTACGGGTTTGTAGCTAAATATGCTCTTTTAACAAAACCTGTAGTTTTTAGAGTACAAACATGAAAATCAGGATTTAAAACCTCTTCTCCATCTTTATTTAGGACATACCTTTTTCCATATTTAGTTCCTTTATTTAACTCATTTAATAGTACATGTAGTTCTTTTTGATTTTTTGAAGCACTTTTAAAAGTTCTGTATTTTCTAGTTTTAAACTTGTTGTGTGATTGTGCAATCCAGTATACATTTTCTTTTGTTTCTTTTACATTTTTAGCTTTTAAAACTTTTAAATGGAAATTTACTCCTTTATTAAGAGGTATTTCAAAAACTTTTAAATCTCTATATACTCTCTCGGTAACAACATCTTTATCTTGTTCGTCTACAACAATTATTTTTTTAGCCATAATGCAGGTTATTTAATTTCTAATAAATCAGTATCATCAGTGTCTTCTATCGCTTGCTTTGGGTTTGCAAGTGGATTCATTTGACTATGCACTGCTGTATTTGTCTGTGCGGCTTGACTTTCTGATGGCGCTCCTACCTGTCCGTGAAAAGTAAACTCTACACATGGTGCTCCTGCAATGGCACAAATAGCTTTACTTTTTTCTGTTAATATTTTTCCTTGGTTACTTAATGTTACCTTTTCATAAAAGTCTTGCCATTGTGTTACGTTTGGCATGCAAGGTAAATAACTACTTCCAGAGGGTTGTAGTTTACATTGTCCAAAAGTTTTTGCTTCAAAGGGTTGCCCTATATCCATAGTAGAACCTACCATTTTTTGAGAACCACTAGACTCGTTTATATAATGTTTATGTGTACTTACTACTGCAAAGGTGTCGGGTGCAAAACCATGTGCACATTTAAACATAGCTCCATTGCAAATTACTGCTACATCACTCATAATAATTTTTTTTAAATTTTAAATAGGTTGTTAAACCAATTATCTTTTTTCTGTTTCTTTTGTTTTCCTTCTATAACTTTACCATTTTTATTGCTAAAGCTTATATTATCCTCTTTTCGTTCTTTAAGCTGAACTATACTACAATTTATTTCACTATCTAACTCCTTGTTATAATACATTTCTATACGTAAAGGCGTAAGACTTTGCTTTTCTACTAAATGATGTAGTAGCAAAGTGTTACCTTTTTCATCTGAGCCTTTAAAAGTTACATCGTGTATATTTTCTACTTTTTTAAGTGTTTGCATCCCCACAAAAAAAGCTTCGGATTGATATGGATGTATAGGTATATTTACCTGATAGTTATCTTGTATTGGTTTATATTGATATGCTACTGGTAAACCATAGAAAAATAGTGCATATAAAAAATCACTTTTTAAACGCTCTGTAAATATACTTTCATTACTTACCGATTTTTTAATTTCAGCAAAATAAGCATCTGTTACTTCACCAGTAAATTCTCTTTGAATATTTGGTAGCTGCTCATTAAAACGTTCTTGTATTTCTTTAAAATTAAAGAGCTTATAGTTGAAGCCAAATTTAGAAATATGTAACTGTAACGGATATATAAGCGTTGCACAACGTAATGCTAAAACATCTAATATTTCTTTTGGTTCTTCCTTATTAAGAAAGAACTGTTTTCTTAACATTTTAAAAGATACTTAAATGGACTTATTTTTTAGCTATACCTACAGCTCCTCCTTTATCTCCCCAAAAATAAATTTTCAAATGAGCTTCAAGATATTTCTGCCTTTTAGTAAAACAAATCGTTTTTCTACTTAACCGCTTAATGTGTGTTCTTAAGTTTAAGTTCATTCTCTCAATTCTGTTTGTACAATACTGAAATCGTTTATGAATTTCTTTAGGAATTAAACTTGGGTAAATATTCAGTTTATCGGTATAAATTTTACTTGGTTGAAGTAAGAGAATTTTATTAATTAACGGTTTTATTGTTTCTTTTGATTTTCTACCTACATAAAAGTCTATAATACTTTTTGTTTCTCTTTCTAATACATAGGTTATCCAAATAACATTTTTCTTACTACCAATAAAACTCCACATTTCATCAATTTCAAATTTGCACCCAAACTTATTAAAATATGGAGTTTTTATCTGTTTACTTATTTTTAGAACTCTTGATAAAACAGTTTTACTAGAAATGTTCAGTATTCGGCTAATACTTCTGACTCCACAACCTTCTTTAAGTAATTTTTTTATGAAATTATTTGTTTCTGATTTGTATGCTTGATATCTATAATCTGATTGAAAATATTTTTTGCACTTTTTACAATAAAACCGCTGCTTATTATTTTGCAATCCTTTTCTAATAGAATTGGAAGCATTACACTTTGTACAATTCATAGCCTTTTTAGGTACTAATTTACTACATGAAGCAGAAAAAAACTAGATTTAATAGTTTCTAACGACTTTTTACTATTTCAAATAGTAAAAGACACTGTTCTAAAAAAGAACGGCACACTTATTTAACTTATTGATTTTAAATCAAAATAAAAACTCATTTTCAATAAGTGCTTTTTTACTACACTACCCTAGTTGAGCATCTGTCTTTCCTTTTAAGTCTCCATCTGTATTTCTAGCTGCATATTTTAAATACTCAATCTGCGAATTTCGCCAAGTCAATTGCATAAATCCGCGACCTTTATATTTCGGGCCATCCCCCATTTGTGTATTTCCATTATTTGATGCTTCTACATGTTTCCCAGGGTTATAAGCACTACCATCTGCAAACTCTAACCCCGTAGTAAATCTTGCAGATTCCCAGTACAATTGCGCTATAAAGTGCATTTTTTGAACACACTGGTTGATTCCATATTTATTAGCAACCTTATTTAATTCCTGTGTTAACCTTTTAAAGGTTTTGTCATTACTAGGGATAGCACAATTATTATGATTTAAAATACCGTTACCTAGTTTTTCACTCTTACGAATTCTTGTAAATATATTTTTAAACTCTTCAACCGTTAAGTCTCTATTACAATAACATTCTCCTCCTTCTCCAAAAATCTTTTTCATATGATTCACAAAAGCAATTGGATGAAAATGATATACATTTTCAGTACTTGGAAATGTACGTTCTGGTTTTGGATTCTTTTCTTCTTTCTTAGGTTCTTCTTTACGTTCTTCTTCCTTTTTTAATTCTATTCCTAGCTTCATTAAATCTAGAAAGCCATTTTCATCTCTTTTCTTTTCTTCTGTTTTAGAGGTGTATTTTAACTTACTAGATTCTCCCAAAAAACATATTGGTTTATTTCTTTAATCTTAAAAAAACCACAGCTTTAAAATATATTTTAATTGCTAAAACGAAGTCAATAGACTTCGAAGAGCAGGGGTTATTTATCTAGAAATACCGTTACCAACTTTTTTAGCTTCTAGCCATTGATCTTTAAAGTTATTCAATTTGTAATAATCATTTTTTTCAAATTCATTTGAATAAATATTATTTGTGTCGTAAAACTCAGCAAAGAACCCCATGTAATCGAAAGTATTTGACGTTTGATTTTGTATAAAGTGATATATGTTAGCTATAAGATAAGCTTGATTTTTAAAAGACAAATATTCAAACCCTTTGTTGTTTTTCATTAAAAAGTCAACATAGTTATTCAGGTCGTCAATATATGAATCATTTTTTTTCATTTTATCAAGAATAGAACTATGAAAAATAAAATTATTGTTACAGTCTTTATGCCATAATAATCTACCATATTCCTTACCGTTTGTGTTTCCATTAACAATTTCAAATCTGAATTTTTCGATATACCAATCTGTAAGTTGATTATCATCCAAATAAGAAAATTTAGAAATAAGATTTTTCATAAATGCTTCATCATTTTTGATCAACCATTCAAAGTGTTTTTTATCATCATTAAAAAGATATTGATTTCTAGCAATAAATAATTTTAAGTTTAAATCTCTATTGCTTTTTAAATCCTCAATATCTTTCCACTTATATATCTCAACTGTAGTACCATCACTTGAAACTCTTTTATTATTAGATGATTTTTCCTCTTCTGCTAGTTCAGGATATTGTTTTTCGTAATCAATAATTTCAGGTATTGCATATAATTCAGTTATAAAATTGGCTTGTTTTATTATTTGAATTGAAAAAGGTTTAATATCTATAGCGTTGTCATTACGATAGAAAGAAATATTTCTATCACAAGGATCAGAAAAATTTACAGTTAAATATTTTTTTTCTGATTTTGGTAGTATTGTTCTACCAAATATTTTTTGGATTCTTTCTTTAAATACTTTTGTTGAAACTGGGTTTATATTCCTTTTTAGAAAAGGAATAATAACTTCTAAATCTTTTTGAGAGTATTTGTAGTCCGATATATCATAGGATTCATCATATAATTGAGAATAACCAATATTTAATTGTTTTTCAAGTATCTCCTCTAAATTTGTTTTAGTAATTTGCTTTTCAACTAAAGACGTCTCTGTGCTTTTTTCTGATAAATTATTGTTTTCGGTTTTCTGAGCTTTATTAGTATTGCAAGAAATAATTATTAATAATATACAAATAAACCTCAATAAATTACTCAATAAATTAAATGACATATTTTAAAATTATGGTTAAAAATTAACTATGTGTTTGACTGTAAGATAAAACCTTTTTAATTCTACTCTTAACTACTGGTAGTTTTTTTAAATCTTCAGAAGGAATAAAGCCTTTAGGTTTTACAACCCAAAAAACTTTTCCTTGTCCTTTAGTAACTGTCTCTCTCATCCCAGATTTTAACCTAGAGTTAACACATATGGTTCTTTTACCAGGTCCATCTCCTGGTCGTCCATCAGATTGATTTCCTCCTAGATATGCGAAACGAGTTCCGTCAGCAGATTGCCCTACAATTATTGCTATATGGCTATTTGATGTTACCATTATTGCTCCAACAAAGACATCTTTTTCTTTTGTTATCAACTCTCCATTACTCCAGCCAGTTTTATTTGAATCTAATTTTTTTGCCATTAAAGGAGGCAACCAATTATAAGAAGATACATTTCCAGATGGTGGTTTTAGGTTAGTGTTTTGGGTTTGAAGAAAACACCAGTTAATGAATGCAGCACACCAATTTGTTTCATTAGTTCCATCAGGATAACTACTTGTGTCAAAATATTCGAAAATCCTTTCTTTGAGTGGAGACTTAGTCATTCTAACACCAGTATAGGTATTATGTTCTGAAATCGCATATTTGACCCATGGAGCTCCTTCAAGTTCAAAACTATTTTGGACATCACTAATTCCACAGTTATTTGTGCAGTCATTTAAATTAAGTTTTCCTTTATCGTACCATTCCTGTATAGCTTTGGCTATTTCCCAAACGTAAGTTTTACCTCCCGTTTTACCATGACGTTCATAAACTTTGCCTTTACTATTCCTTTTTATTTCATCTTCTTCTCGATGAAAAGTAGGATTCGCATGATATGCCTTCTTTTTATCTCCTGTTGATTCGTCATCAAAAACAATATAATTTGGTTCGTTTCCATGACCAACTGCTGCTGGCCATAATATTGCAAGATAAAAGTCAGCTAAAGTATTTAATTGTCCTTTTTGGGGTTCCAAATAATATTCTACATATTCTAACTGTTCCTCTGCACTTATTGTTTTTAAATAATCTGTTGTAAGATTAATGCTCTTCCTGTTACTTATATCTTTTGCAGCAACATCACCGATTTGAATTAATCCAGTATAACCATATTTGTTTTGAATCGATGGACTAAATGTACCTCCTGTTTCGAGTGCCATAGCAGTCATTAAGTGATTCGGGTTACATTCTAATCGTTTAGAGATTTCAACTACTTGTTTTCTAAACTGACAGCTTACTTTATTTCCCCATACTAAAGTTTCACAATTACTATTCCCTAAAATAAGTTTAAGGTGATTGATAAAAGCAATTGGATGAAAATGATATACATTTTCAGTACTTGGAAATGTACGTTCTGGTTTTGGATTCTTTTCTTCTTTCTTAGGTTCTTCTTTACGTTCTTCTTCCTTTTTTAATTCTATTCCTAGTTTCATTAAATCTAGAAAACCATTTTCATCTTTTGCTCTTTCTTCTATACTTACCGTACCACTTTTTTGCTCTGTATTTTCTGTTTTACTAGCTTCTATTGATTTATCAAGACTTTCTATACCTTTTGATTCCAACACTCCTGAATTATCTTTTTCCATTCTTTCTTCTAAAGTTACAGCTGCACTTCTTTTACTAGCTTCTTTCCAAAACATTAGTTCTTTGGCTTGCTCTTTTAAAACGTCTAATTTTTTCTTTTTTAACGCTTTTAAATCTTTTTTAGTGTGCTCTTCTGTATCTTTATGGTTGATAAAATAATCGAAGTATTTTTCTATTTCACCTGCTAA
Source organism: Tenacibaculum sp. SSH1-16 (assembly GCF_040104435.1). Taxonomy (NCBI): domain Bacteria; kingdom Pseudomonadati; phylum Bacteroidota; class Flavobacteriia; order Flavobacteriales; family Flavobacteriaceae; genus Tenacibaculum; species Tenacibaculum sp. SSH1-16. Next base: position 3,368 of record NZ_JBECOV010000010.1, on the reverse strand, counting down.
TTCATCTCCTGTATAACTCCATTCATTTTTATGCTGGCAAACCAACTTTGTTAATTGGTTTCGTGTTTCTAAAATACTGTATGCTTTTTGTACTTCTCCTAACTCTATTTCACCGTTGTTATCAAGGTCGAGTGACTTCCATACCTCTTTTACAAAAGTACTATAGGTTTTTTCAGCCTCTCTTAACCCTTGTATATCGTACATGTACTCGCTACCTCCGTTAACGGATTTAAAGGAAAACTTATCCCAATTATAGGCACTAAACGCATTCTTTTCTATATTTAAGTCGCTAGCCAAAACCCAACCTTTTTGCGTATATTTTTCATTGGCTATAGGATAGGTACACGCTACCTTTATGTATTCGGTATCTTTGGTAACTCTTATTTTTTCTAATTTACTAATGTTTACCACTACATCTTTACACAGCTCTTCATCAACATCATTTTTATTTTCTGGTATTGCTAAATACACCTTGGTTATTGCATTAGATGTTACTGTTTTTTCTCCTCTCTTTAATGGTAACTTTTTAGGTTCGCAAACTTTTACTTTTTTAGTTTCATACTTCTCTACATCAACAACATAGTCTTTAATTCTTTCCCATGTTGAGAGTTTCTTAGGCACTCTCTTTTCTCTTTCTACCTCTACATATTCAACCGTTGGCATTATATCTTTTGCCTCAACCCAGTATTCATTAGCACTATTAACTGGTGTGTACCTTAATTTACGGTATTTTTCAGAGTCTTGTAGTTTTTTTTCATCTTTTTTACTTACTGTATTTCCATTACTATCTACACGATTAACCCAAAAAAGGTGTACTGTTTCTTCTTTTGGCAACTTGTTTTTAAATTTCGTGCTTACAGCGTTAAAAGATGTTTTGTTAATGGTATAATAATCTCTTGCTGTATTTGTTTTAGGATCGGTAATCTTACCTTGATAGGTTACTTCAGAAAGCTTTACAATGCCTTCTGCTTCTTCTCTATTTTCTTTAATTTTTACATATATCCTTTTAATATCAACAATCTTTATAGGGAGATTCTTTTTTAAATTGACTTTTTGGGTAATTTCTTTTGTTAACTTGGTGCCTTCTTTTAAAAGTATATAGTCTTTTTTATCATTTCCAGCATCAAATGTGTTGTTTAAAAAATCTTCAGTTTCATCACCCATAAAAACTTCTACATGCGTTGCGTAGTAGTCTTCTGTATTTTTACCATTACTTAGTTGAACCAACCCTGTATAACCTATACCATCGCCTGCCTTTATTGGTATATCGCAAGCTATAATAGCATTTTTTGTTATTTTACTTTCATCAACTAATTTTTTTTCACTAAAATTACTTTTGTGTGAATAACCTTCATAGCCCTTTATCTTATACCAGTTGCCTTTTTTTTCTTCAACAATAACTTCTTCATCTTTAGATATTATATCAACTATTTCACTACCCTGCCCTGTTTTTCTAACTCTAGCACCTGTTAAATCTTTTTTATCGTCTGGAACTCCTGATTTATCCTCAATGATTTTATCGTCCTCTTGAGTCGCTATTTTAAATTGAGTACCTAAATCAACAATTCTATTTCCTTTGGCATAAATATAACCATATTTACCATTGTATTCTATTTTGGTATAACCGTCTAATTCAATAAGCTTGTTGCTAGAATCAAACTGTTTAGTTACTAATTCACCATAAGGAATTACAAATTTAACACCAGTACTCCCTTTTACTACGTTATTTTCTGAACTTAGCTTTCTAGCATTTAAACCTTTAATTGTTTTTTTAGGATATATAAAACCTTCATTTTCTGTAACTTTTAATTTAGTAGTTGCCATCATGTCAGGAACTAACGATTTATTATTCATTTCTGCTACAGGTAGCAAATGGTTATATAAACTATAAAAAGTTACATACTTTTTCTCTTCTTTAGTTGTTGTTTTTTCTCCTTCACCTTCTTCAACTGTTTTTTTAAGTTCAAGATCGTGTTGTATAAGCACAAAACAATTAGAGTACTGATTCGTCTCTTCTACTTCTTCTTCATTTGTACCTGTACTGTTTTCTGTTTTACTTACTTCTTTATAAGTATCCATAAAACGATAGGCAATAATTCTACCATCTGCAATGGCTTTAATTTCTTCATCTTTTCTTTCTACATGAATTCCTCCATGCCAAGTATTGTTACTACCTATTAAATAATTTCCATATTTACTAGAAGTATCTAATTCGTTTAGCTTTTTTGTTTTTATTGGATAATGTACTTTCATAGCTTTTTAAGTTATAAACTTAAATTAAAGTCACGTAAACGACCATATTTATTACTTTCTCTTTTTAATTTTTCTTGATTGGCTAATGCTTCATCTAAATTCTTTCCTTGTCCTACAGCGGCGGCTGCAATTCTATTTACAACATTGTGTTTTGGAAAAGGTATTTCTTCAATAGGCATTACTTTAGTTGGCTGTCCTGTTCCTGTACCTAAAAGCACAGTAGATTCACCAATCGTTATACTACCTCCATGTGCTGTCATATCTCCTACTGTAGCAGCAGGCTTACCACCAATTAGTACGGTACCACAACCTTGTGCAATGGTATCTGGTGGACCTGTACAGACACACATATCCCCCATTACTGCTGCGGGTTTTCCAACTATCAATACGGTTGATACTCCTGGACCAGATATTGGCCCTCCTATATGAGGGGTACTACCACTACACATTGGGCAAACATGCATACTTCCTACTGTTGCTGCTAATCCTGGCATACTAATAAGTTTTTTAGTTAATTTTTACTATTCCTCCAGACACTTCAGTTACAGCACTACCCGTTACTTTTGTTTGCGCTCCATTTACTTCAGCACTTGTTTTTCCTTCAACAATAGTATTCATTCCTTGTAATGTAGCATCACTTGTAGCTTCCATAGCTAATTTATCTTTACTTTTTACTGAAGTAGCTCCATCAGACTGTAATTTTAATTCTCCTTGAGCTATTAATATTGTATCAGCTTCTGTACTGACTTCTACATTATTTTTAGCATTTAAACGTATATTTTCTTCTGCATTGAGGTTTATATTTTTTGCAGAAAACTCCATAGTTTCAGCAGACTGAACAAACAATGATTTTTCTTTAGTATCAAAGGTTATGATACTTCCATCTTTATCTTTTATAGTTATTTTCTCTTTATCTTTTGTGTCGTCTAACTCAATAGTGTGTCCACCACGTGTAATAATACTCTTTCTTACATTTTCTTCATCTCCACCTGCTCCATTTTTACCTGTAAACATACTTCCCATTACAAAGGGACGGTTAGGATCGTTATGCTCAAAACCTACCATTACTTGGTCTCCTACTTCTGGTATGAAAACAAAACCTCTATTAGTTTTAG